>JAJXXG010000517.1 GCA_021781255.1 Acidobacteriota bacterium | reverse complement strand
CATCCGCTGTATGCTGCGTTGATTGCCGAGCAGCCCAAGGCCGTGAGCCTGGCGGAGGTTCCGTTCAGCGAAAAGCTGAAGGGCTATGGCATTGAAACCAACGCCGAGCCTGAACTGACGTGGAACTTCGAAAAATTTTTGATTGGGCGGACAGGCAAGGTGGCGTGGCGCTTCTCGCCGGACACAGCGCCCGATGCGCCGGAACTGGTGGCGGCCATCGAGGTGGAAATCGCAAACGAGTAGGGCCGGTTCGCGCTGACTGCGCATGGAATGAGGACGGGCATGGCGCTGGCCGCGCCGGGTGTTGCCGATGTATTCTCAGCCCATGCACTCGGACTCTTCCCCTTCTACCGGCAAGATGAACCTGCTGGAACACGCTGCCTCCTCATACCTTCGCTCGGCGCGGCATCAGCCGGTGCAATGGCATGGGTGGGGCGAGGCGGCCTTTGCGCGCGCGGAGGCCGAGGACAAGCCGATTCTGCTGGATATTGGCGCGGTGTGGTGCCACTGGTGCCATGTGATGGACCGCGAGTCGTATGAAGACGCAGAGATCGCGCGGATTATCAACGGGCATTTTGTTGCAGTGAAGGTGGATCGCGACGAGCGGCCCGACGTGGACGCGCGCTATCAGGCGGCGGTGTCGGCCATCAGCGGGCAGGGAGGCTGGCCTCTGACTGCATTTTTGACGCCGGATGGGCGGCCGTATTTTGGCGGCACGTATTTTCCTCGCGAGGACCGCTATGGGCGGCCGGGCTTTGGGCGCGTGCTGCTGACGATGGCGCAGGTTTGGCGCGAACGGCGTGAAGAGGCGCTGGAGTCGGCGGCCAGCGTGATGTCCGCCATTGAACACAACGAGAGCTTCTCCGGCGGCGGGGGCGAGCTGACGCTGGGGCTGGTGGACAAGATTGCCGAGTCGGCGCTGAAGATGTTTGACCCGCACAACGGCGGCTTCGGCTCGCAGCCCAAGTTTCCTCATCCGGCGTCGCTGGACCTGCTGCTGCATCTGGCGGTGAACCGCGGCAATGCGCGGGCTCGCGAGGCCTTTGTGGTGACACTCGAAAAGATGGCGCGGGGCGGCGTGTATGACCAGCTTGCCGGGGGCTTCCATCGCTACAGCGTGGACGAGCGCTGGGTGGTTCCGCACTTTGAAAAGATGCTCTATGACAACACGGAGCTGCTGCGCAATTACGTACACGGCTTTCAGAGTTTTGAAAGAGAGGACTTCCGGCAGACGGCGCGGGAGATCGTGGGCTGGCTTGACGCGGTGATGACGGACCGCGAGCGCGGCGGCTTTTACGCCTCACAGGACGCGGACATCAATCTAGATGATGACGGCGACTACTTCACGTGGACGCTGGACGAGGCGCGAGCTGTGCTCGAGCCGGCGGAGCTCGCCATTGCCGCGCTCTACTGGGACATCAGCGAGCTGGGCGACATGCACCACAACCCCGCAAAGAATGTGCTCTTCAGGAAATACACGCTGGAGGAGCTGGCAGCGCAGGGCGAAGTGGCGGAGGGGCGCTCCGTGGGCGAGTTGCGGCAAGTGATCGATGGAGCGCGGCGCAAGATGCTGGCGGCTCGCGCGGCGCGTCCGACGCCGTTTATCGACCGCACGCTTTATGCCGGCTGGAATGCGATGGGCGTGACGGCCTACCTGGAGACGGCGCGCGTTCTGCGCATGGATGCAGCGCGGGAGTTTGCGCTGCTGACGCTGAAGCGCCTGCTTGACGAGGCGTGGGACGGAGGCGAGAACCTGCGGCATGTGATTGCGTATCACGATGTCCATGCGACAGGAGACAAGGTGCCGGGCACGCTCGATGATTACGCATTCACCGTGCATGCCTGCATCGATGCGTGGTATGCGAGCGGCGAGATGCGTTTTTATCATGCGGCGGTAAAGCTGGCCGATGCCATGATTGCGCGCTTCTACGACCGCACGGCGGGAGCGTTCTGCGATACGAAGCAGCAGGCGAATGGGAGCGCTCCGCTGGCCGTGCTGAGCGCGCGGCGGAAGCCGCTGCAGGACTCGCCCACACCGGCGGGCAATCCGACGGCGGTAGCGGCGCTGCTGCGCCTGGAGGATCTGAGCGGTCGAAGCGAGTACCGCGCAATCGCCGAGGATACGCTGGAGTCTTTCGCCGCCATCGTGGAGCACTTTGGACTTTATGCCGGCAGCTACGGGCTGGCGCTGGAGCGGCTGCTGCTGGACCCGGTGCAGGTGATGGTGGTGGGCGAAGGCCCCGAGGCAGACAGCCTTGAGGCGACGGCCATGGCGCGTTTTGCCGTGAACAAGAGCGTGATGCGGATTGCGCCGGGTCGGCTCGCTGCGGGGGAGATTCCCGAAGCGCTCGGTGAGACGCTGCTGCATGTTCCAGCGCCGGAGGGCGCGGCGGCCTGGGCGACGATTTGCCGCGGGCGCACGTGCCTGCCACCTGTGACCAGCGCAGAGGCTCTGCTGGAAGCTCTGACAGACAAGGCCTGACGCGGGGCTTATTCGCCGGTGAAGGGGTTCTGCGGCTGGTGTGGCGGCGTGGTGGGGTCTGGCCTCGATTCAGGCCCGGACTCGGCCTGGTTGCGCACACGCGCGCCTGTATCCATAACCCAGTTGAAGACGCGGTAGGGGTCGCCGGGCAAGAGATTCTGCTCTTCCAGGGCTAGGCGGACGCGGCGGCGGAACTCGCGCATGGGGCCGTACTGTTTGGTGGCGAGCGTCTTGAAGACGACGGGGAAGACAATCTCAGAGCCCTTGACGGCATCAACGCCGAGAATCTGCGGGTCAGCGACGAAGAGATTGCGGAACTCACTGCTGTTGCGCACATCCATGGCAATGCCGTTGAGCAGCGCGAGCACTTTGTCGGGGTTGGCGGAGTAGTCTACGCTGACGTTGATGGTGGCTATCGAGTAATCGATGCTCTGGTTGGCGACGGTGGAGATCTGCGAGTTGGGAATGACGTAGAGGGTGCCATCGGCATCGCGCACGGTGGTTTTGCGGAGAGTCATGGCTTCGACCGTGCCGGTGACGCCGGCAACGCGGACGGTGTCGCCGACGTTGAACTGATCTTCGATGAGGATGAGGATTCCGTTGAGCATGTCGCGGACGATGTTCTGCGCGGCGAGGCCGATGGCGACTCCGGCGATGCCGGCGGAGGCGAGCAGGGGAGCGAGATCGACGCCGACGGCGGCGAGGAACTGCATTCCGGCGATGGTGAAGATGATGGCCAGGCCGGTGGTGCGGATGACGCCGGCGAGAGTTTTGACCTGGGCCACGCGCACCTGCCCGGCAGCATGCTGCTCGGCGATGCGGATCATGCGGGCCGTGATGGCGCGAAGCAAGCGGCTGAGGATAAAGGCGATAAGGGCCACCACGATGAGGTGGGGCAGCTTGGTGTGGAGGAACTCCTGGGTGTCGTCGATCCACTCGTCGAGCACCTTGCCCATGAACCTGCCTTGCGCAAACCATCCGGAGCGAATCGCGAGCAAAAAAGGATGCATCCCGAACTCCTCTTTCTAGACTAGACTGTGCGCAGGCAACCCTGGGCAACCTTCCAGAAGAAAAGGTGACAGGTTGGAGGGGACGCCTGAGATGGAGCTGCAGCAGGGAGGCTTTTATGCAGTTGCATTCAAAGCAGAGTCAAACCTATGCGCGCAACGCTGTCCTGCCTATTGCGCGCCGCTTCAAACTTCGCTGGGGAGTGTTGCTGGCAGCCGTGGCCGCTGTGGCAGGCTTTGCTGGAGCGGGGCAGCAGCAGACCCCGCAGGCTCCCTCACAGAATCCCGACAGGCCGTATCTGCGGCCGGAAGCGAACCGCCTGCCGGACGTGAACGATCAGATGGAGATGCGCGAGCAGCAAGTGAAGCAGCAGCACTATGAAGCGGCCAACGCCGCGCGCCAGAAGCAACTGGCCGATGACAGCGCAAAGCTGCTGGCGCTGGCCGTCGCGCTGAAGGCCGAGGTGGACAAGACAAACAAAGACACTCTTTCGCTGTCGGTCATCCGCAAAGCCGATGCGATTGAAAAGCTGGCGCACAACGTGAAGGAGAAGATGAAGCTGACTGTCGGCGGCAGCTAGAGCAGAGTGGCTCCGGCGTGGTGCGAGCGTCCCCTGGGGCTGCGGAAGGGCAGCACGTGGAGCAGCAATGCGGCGGCGGGTCGCGTTGCAAGGGAGGTCGCAATGCAGATATACACGGACGCTCTGAACGGATACGGGCTTGAGAAGGCGGCTGGAACGGTGGCGCAGGCGCGACGCGCAGCCGTGGGGCTCTCGTTGCTGTTGATTGTGCTGAGCCCGATGACAGGCGACACGCAGAATTCATATGGCACACAGCAGATCAGCGGCCCGCCTCGGCCTACGTCGATTATCCAGCCGGCGGCAAATCATCCACCGGACGCCAACGACCAGATGCTGATGCAGGAACATCAGGTGAAGAAGCAGCAATTTGAAGCGGTGAATGCGGAACGGAAGCGCCAACTGGACACCGAAAGCGCCAATCTGCTGATTCTGGCGAAAGACTTGAATGCACAGATGCAGAAACTTGGGGGCAAGCCACTGCCGCCCCGCATGGTGCGCGAGGCTGAAGTGATAGAGCTGCTGGCGCACGATGTGCAGGCCAAGATGAAGCTGACTGCCGGCGGAAGCTGATCGGGACAGCACGCGCCGCATGGGACTTTGCGCGCGGCGCGTGCGTGGGCGCGAACCCGGAAGAGAAGACGCTACTGGACGTGAATGACGGGATTGCGGCCGGGGTGTGCCGGGTCCTTGATGATGCGGCCGCCCTGCATGACAAAGGCCACGTGCTCCATTGCGGTGATGTCGCCAAGCGGGTCGCCTTTTACAGCGACGATGTCTGCGTAGCGGCCCGGCTCAAGCGTGCCCACGTCCTGATCCTTGCCGAGCATGGTGGCGGCGTTGATGGTGGCGGCCTGCAGCGCTCCGAGCGTGGAGAGACCGCCGCGAACCAGCGCGCCGAATTCCATTGATGCGGCCTCGTCCACATCGGCATCGTCGGTGCCGTAGACAATGCGGATGTGATGCGCGAGGGCGAGCCTGAAGGCGGGGCCCTGCGCGGCCATGATCTCCTGGCCTTTGGCGAAGGAAGCAGGATCGCGGCCTTTGCTGAGGCCGGTCTGCATGTCGTGCTGGAAGCAGTAGAGAGTGGGGACGAGCCAGGTGTGGTGCTGCTCCATGAGCGCGGCGCCTTCTTCATCGAGCATGGTTCCGTGCTCGATGGAGTCAACGCCGGCGCGGACGGCGGCCTTGATGCCTACGGCGCCCTCGGCGTGGGCCATGACTTTTTTCCCGGCGCGATGGGCTACGGCGACGGCCTCGGCCATTTGCGCTTCGCTCAGCTCCTGCACATGATAGTCGGAGATGGGGTCCATGACGCCGCCGGTGGCCATGAGCTTGATCCAGTCTGCGCCGTACTTGATGTCGCGGCGGACGACATGGTCGATGTCGTCGACGGTGTCGGCTACGTTGCGGCCGCGGGGCAGGTCGAGATCGGGCGAGAAGGGCGCGCCGTCGCCGTGGCCTCCGGCGATGGAGATGCAACTGCCCGCGGCGGTGATGCGGGGCCCAAGAATGATGCCGCGGCGGACGGACTCGCGCAGCGCGAATTGTGGATAGTCGGCGGGGCCTTCGCAGGCGTCGCGGATGGAGGTGAAGCCGTGATCGAGCCACAGGCGCAGGTTATACACGCCCCACACGGTGGACTGCGGAATGGAGGTGCGGAGATGGTCGGCAAAGTTCTGCGTGGTGGGGTTGGAGAGGATGTGGCCGTGCGCGTCAATCAGGCCGGGCAGGACGGTGTAGGCGGAGAGATCCGTGATGGGCACGCCGGTTGGCGCGGCATCCGCGATGGATTGCACGCGATCGCCGGCGATGAGGATGTAGGCGTGCGTGCGGACCTGGCCGGTGCGCACATCGATGAGCTTGCCGGCGAGCACGGCCTGGGTGACGGATGGCTGCGGGGCCGCTTGCGCGAATGCAGCAGTGAAGACGGCGAAAACGAAAATAGCAATGTAAGCGAGGGAACGGCGGGTCATGTTGGGATTGAAGGTATCACACTGCAAAGGACGGATCGCGAGAAATTGCCGCCTCATCCCGGCTGTTGTGCGGCGGGGATGAGGCGGATGGGAGCCGTGGTTTGCGCGCGGCTACGGAGTTGGCTGCGTGTTCAGCCACTGCCTGAACTGCGGTTGTTGCAGGTCGCGCAGCTCGATGCATCCGTTGATGCGCTCGATGGCGTGCTTGACGGCCTGATCCGCCGAGGCGACTTTGTGATTGGCGAAGAAGCGCTGCACGTCGTCGCGCCCGTCGGCGGAGCAGAAGGCGCCGGTGGAACTGACGAGCACATTGCCCAGCTCGGGCGTGAGCAGGCCGTTGATGGCATCCCAGCGCGACTGAACAAACTTCCAGGCCATGTCGCGGGTGTCATCGAGCGACAGGGCGATGGCGAGTTGAATGGCGGCGTCCTGGCTGCGCACCTTGCCGGAGATGGCGTAATCGAGCGCGCGCTGCTCAAGCAGCGGGTCCTCAAACTGGGCGAGCAGGCGCAGCGCGCCAATTTGCAAATCGGGGTTGGTTGAGGTTTCGTAGATTTTCTGGAACTGGCCAAAGAGCGCGGCATCGCCATTGCGCGCGGCGATGGCGAGCGCCGCTTCGCGCAGCGTGGGATCGACGGAGGACGGGTCTGCTATGTATTTCTCGGCGATTGCATGCGCCTGGGCGAGGACTGCGGGATCCTTGCCATAGTAGCCGAGGACGCCGAAGAGACTTGCGCGCAGTTCGCGCGTGTTCGGCGTGTCGCTTGCCGAGGGCGCGCCGAGTTTTGCGTACTGCGGCGAGAAGTTTTTTCGGATCCAGGCAGACAGTGCGGCTTTTTCCTCGGGCGAAGCGGCTACGCGCGCGTGGATTGCGCTGACGCCTCCGAGAGCCGAGTTGATGACGGCGGCGTTGGGGTCGGCCTTTACGGCCGCGACCAGGTTAAGGTAGTCACCCGCTGAGGCTTTGTTGGCGCGCAACTGCGCCCACTCGTCGCCGAGGAGGCTGATGCGTTCCGTGGGCGTGAGGCTGGTTTCAACATGCGCGACGAGCGCCGCATACACGGCGGGCGGATAGGCGCTGCGATAGTAGCCCGCGCCGCCTTTGTTGGCGAAGAAGAGACTGCTTGCGGGCGCATGGAGCGACGATGCGGCGGGCGTGAGCAGATCGCAGCTCTGGCCGTCGCCGGTCTTCGATCCCAACGACGAAGACCTGTCGCTGCCTGCGCCTGAATTGAAGCAGACGGGAACGGTCCACTTTTGCGCGGGGTCGGGCTGGATGCTGGGGCTGAGGAAGAAGCGCCTCTGCGCGACGGCGACATTTCCGCCGGAAGCTTGGCCGAAGGTGAGCAGCGGGACGCCGGGCTGCGCGACGAACGAGTCCATGATTTTGTCCACGGGCTTGCGGCTTGTGGCGGTCTGCGCGTTCCAGAAGTCCTCGGCGGTGGCGTTGCCATAGAGATGGGCCGCGAGGTAGTTGTGGACGCCTTTGCGGAAGGTCTCGGGGCCGACGTAGTTCTCCACCATGAGGAGCACGTCGCTGGCCTTGCCGTAGGAGATGCCGTCGAACATCTGCTCGATCTCCTCGCGGGTTTCGGCCCGGGCGCGGATGGCGCGCGTGGTGGGCTGTGCGTCGAGGTTGAGCGTGTTGTCCATATTCGCAGCAACGTCCTGGTCAATGTTCCACTCAGGGTGCATGGCGGCGACGGGCTTGTTTTCCATCCAGGTGGCAAAGCCCTCGTTGAGCCAGACGTTGTTCCACCACTGCATGGTGACGAGGTCGCCGAACCATTGGTGGGCCATTTCATGCGCGATGACTTCGGCAACTTCCTTTTGCGCGCCGATGGAGGCGGTTTTGGGATCGATGAGGAGGTCGGTTTCGCGGTAGGTGATGGCGCCGAAGTTTTCCATGGCTCCTGCTTCGAAGTCAGGCAGGGCGATGAGGTCGAGCTTTTTGAGCGGGTAGGGAATGCCGAAGTAGGTGTTGTAGTAGTGGAGGACGTACTTCGCCACATCGACGCCGTAGGGCGTGAAGGCGACCTTGTCGGGGGTGGCGCAGACGCGGATGGCGACACCGTCCTGCTGACCGGAGGTGCACTGGAAGTCGCCGACGAGGAAGGCGACGAGGTAGGTGGACATCTTTGGCGTGGTGAGGAAGCGGAGCGTGTGCTTGCCTGCGCCGGGGCCGGGGGTGTCACGGACGATGGGGCCGTTGGAGATGGCGGTGTCGCCGCTGTCGATGATGAGCGCAACGTCGTAGGTGGCCTTGAAGGCGGGCTCGTCAAAGGATGGGAAGGCGCGGCGGGCGTCGGTGGATTCAAACTGCGTGACGGCGTAGTTGCGGCGGGCGGTTTTAGAGAGATAGAAGCCGCGCAGTTCGTTGTTGAGGATGCCGGTGTAGTGAATGGCGAGCGTGGCCTTGCCAGCGGGCAGCGTGCCCGGCACGGTGAAAGTGGCCTGCTCCTTTGCGCTGTCGAGGGAGACCGTTGCGGTTTGGGTTTTGCCCGCGGCGGTGATGGTGACGGACTGGAAGGCGATTTCGACGGCGTTGAGGGTGACGGAGCTTGCGGGCTGGCTGAGCGTGACGTCGATGGATTCAACGCCCTTGAATGTGGCGGCTTTCAGATCAGGCGCGAGGGTGAGCGCGTAGTGCGTGGGAATGACTGTGGAGGGAAGGTGCTGAGCGTGAAGCGCGGTGGCTGGATTGAGACTTGCGAGTGCGGCTGCGGCGGCCAGGGCCGCGCGCAAAGAAAGAGAAGTACAGCTGAGATTCATGCAGTCCTCGTGAGGGTGAGTGAAGTATGTCGAGTCGTGCTCGTGCAATGTTCCTGACCAGGGTGAGGGCGTGAGTTCAATGCATTGATCAGCTCTCGCTGGCGTCTGCGAATGCGACCCTGCCATTGTAGGGCAACAGGTGGCAGGAGTGAGTACGCGATGGAGCGAAGGGTAGTTCCGCGCATGCGGCAGGCTGCGGGCGGCAGGGAACCGGCGCAGGCGCGGCGGAAGAGCAGAGGGGTCTATCCTTCTTCCTCTTCGCTATCTTCTTCCCCGTCCTCCGCATCTTCATCTTTCGGCAGAAGGGAGTCGAAGAGGAGCAGGCTGGCGCCGGTGACGATGGCGCTGTCTGCGACGTTGAAATCGGGCCAGTGATAGCGGAAGATGTGGACCTCAATGAAGTCAACGACCGAGCCGTAGGCGATGCGGTCGTGGACGTTGCCGAGCGCTCCGCCGAAGATGAGCGCCAGCGCAACGGTGGTGAGGGTGAAGCGGCTGCCGAGGCGGAACATCGCGATGAAAACGACAAGAGCAGCAAGCAGAGAGAAGCCGATGAGACCCCAGCGAACCATGTTGGGCGAGGCCGAGTCGGCGAAGAGAGAAAAGGCCGCGCCCTCGTTGGTCCAATGCGTGATGCGCAAGATGCCGGGGATGATGGGAATGGCTCCGCCAAGATGGACGTGCGCGGTGACCCACGTCTTGCTCATGTGGTCCGTGAGCATGACGAGCGCGGAGATGAGGAGCAGCCACGGGAGGCGGCGCGGCGACGTGAAGTTCACTGGGCGGCCTCCGCGTGCGGCGGGGCGATGCCCATCTCAGTTAATGCAGCGTGGCAGCGGGTGCAGACGTTCTGCCAGATGCCGTAGTCGGATGTGTCGTTTGTGAATCGCCAGCAGCGATTGCATTTTGAACCGGAAGCTATTTCAGCTTCCACATCCCAAATTGCAAGTCTCGCTTCATCTTCGTTTGCCAGCTGTCGTTCAAGTTCCTCAGCAAGCTGGGCTAATTCTTCCTTCTCTTCTTCTGCACTGCTTTTTTGCGCTGCCACCAAGCGATTCTTGATTTCGTGTTGCGGCAGATAGACGATTTCGACTTTCGAGACAATTGCAGCCTCGGCCACTGCTGACACGTATCTCTCGTAAACACCCTTTTGGTGGTCAGGAATCAGCCATTTGAGATTGCACTCGAGCGATTTTCCAACTCGTTTTTCTTTTCGCAACGCTTCGATCTTGAGAAGTACCCGATTTCGCACTGGCAGGATGAGCTGTCGCCAAGTTAGCAGTTCGTCGTTCGGATCCTGCGAGAAGATTTCTTCGGGTCTGGGAAACTGTGCGAGATGCACGCTGGCTTCGCGGCCTGCGATGGCGGGCAGGTGCTCCCAGATCTCGTCGGCGGTGAAGCTGAGGATGGGCGCGACGAGGCGGACGAGAGCCTCAGTAATCTGCCACAGCACCGTCTGCGCGGAGCGGCGCGCCAGGCTCGAGGGCGCGAAGGTGTACATGCGGTCCTTGAGCACGTCGAGGTAGAAGGAGCTGAGATCGACGATGGCGAACTCATTGACGGCCTGATAGACGCGGTGGAACTCGAAGGCCTCGTACCATGCGAGGATTCTTTCGGTGAGGTCGCGCGTGCGGGCGAGCATGTAGCGGTCGAGCGGCAGCAACTCAGCCTCGGGGACGCGATCGCGTGCGGGGTCAAACCCGTTGAGGTTGCCGAGCAGGAAGCGGAAGGTGTTGCGCAGTTTGCGATAGAGTTCGGCGCAGCGCTGCATGAGGTTTTCGCTGGCGGCCATGTCTTCGCGGAAGTCCACGGAGGCGAC
>JAJXXG010000054.1 GCA_021781255.1 Acidobacteriota bacterium | reverse complement strand
GAAATCATCGGAATATGCGAAGACATTACGGCTCGCCACAATGCCGAGGAGGCGCTGCGCAACAGCGAGTTTCTTTACCGTGCGACCTTTGAGCATACGTCGGTCGGCATCTGCCATGTCGATAGCGATGGACACTTCCTGCGAGTGAATGACAGGATGTGCGAGATCACCGGCTACGATCGCGAGGAACTGCTGAGGAAGACATTTCCCGAAATCACGCACCCGCAGGATGCGGGCTACGATCTACTCAGTTATCGAGAACTGGTCGCCGGTAGAATTCCGCGCTACTCCTACGAGAAGCGCTACATCCACAAGCAGGGACATTCCGTCTGGGTTTATCTCACCGTCTCTTTTCTTCGCGACGGCGACGGAAAGCCGCTCCACTCCATCTCCATCATCGAAGACATCACTGCCCGGAAACATGCCGAGGAGGCGCTTCGGCATTCGGAAAAGCTGGCTGTGGTGGGAAGGCTGGCGTCGAGCATTGCGCACGAGATCAACAATCCGCTGGAGTCGGTGACAAACCTGCTCTACCTGCTGAACCTGCAGCCGAGCCTCTCCGCCGAGTCCCGCACCTATCTGAAACAGGCGGAGGAGGAACTGGCGCGTGTCTCGGCCATCGCTTCGCAGACACTCAGCTTTCATCGCCAGCCTGCACAGGCCGCCTCGGCTGAGATCAACGTGCTGCTGGACTCCGTATTGACGCTCTACCAGGGGCGCTTCGCCTCCGCCGGCATCGAGCTGCAGCGGCGCTATCGCACGACTCCCCCGCTGTTGTGCCGGGCCAACGAGCTGCGCCAGCTGTTTGCGAACCTGATTGGAAATGCTTTTGATGCGACCCGGAAGGGTGGGCGCATTCTCGTCAGACTGCGCCCTTATCATGACAGAACTTCGCAGAGAACAGGGGTGCTCGTGACGATAGCCGACACGGGACATGGCATGTCTCCGCAGGTGCAACGGCACATCTTCGAACCCTTCTTCTCTACCAAGGAGGCGCATGGAACCGGGCTTGGGCTTTCGATCAGCCGTGACATTGTGGAGAAGCACAATGGCCGCATCCGCGTACGCTCCTCTGAGGGTCCGGAACGGAGCGGTACGGTTATCTCAGTTTTTGTCAGTGTCCCCTAAGCCTCACTCGATCTAGTCAATCGTTCCTCTGCGGGTATATGGTGAAAAGTCGCTTTCCAGCGTCAAGCAAAACCGGGAGTTGAACCATGTCTACGATGCTGCATCCTGAAATTCACACTGCCAAGGATTTTCTTCCCCTCAATGGAACAGACTTTGTCGAGTTTTATGTAGGAAATGCGCGACAGGCAGCCTACTTTTACCGCGTTGCGTTCGGCATGTCTCTGGTCGCCTATGCAGGCCCTGAAACAGGCGCCCGCGATCGAGCCTCCTACGTGGTGCAACAGGGGAAAGTCCGCTTTGTACTGACGACCCCGCTGCGGCCCGATGGCGAAATTGCAGACCATGTTCATCGGCACGGAGATGGCGTACGCGATGTTGCCCTGTGGGTGGACGACGCGCGTCTCGCCTGGAAGGAAACAACGAAGCGCGGTGCGCGGAGCGTGCGCGAGCCGTTTGAGGTGAGAGACGAATACGGCACGGTGCGGCTGGCCTCCATCGCAACGTACGGCGAGACGATCCATACCTTTGTCGAGCGGACGAACTACAAGGGCCCGTTCCTGCCTGGCTTCCGCGCGGTGGCGCAGGACCCGCTGGCGCGACCCACAGGACTGCTGCACATCGATCACATGGTGGGCAATGTGGGCTGGAACGAGATGAATCGCTGGGTCGATTTCTATGCGGACGTGATGGGCTTCTCGCTCTATCAACACTTCGACGATAAGGACATCTCCACCGAGTATTCCGCCCTGATGTCGAAGGTGATGGCCAACGGCAACGGGCGGGTCAAGTTTCCGATCAACGAGCCGGCGGAGGGCCGCAGAAAGTCGCAGATCGAGGAGTATCTGGAGTACTACCACGGCCCGGGCATCCAGCACATTGCACTGGCTACGAATGACATTGTCGCAACAGTCTCAAAGCTGGAACAGCAGGGCATCGAGTTTCTCAAGGTGCCCCACAGCTACTATTCCGAGCTGGAAGCGCGCGTGGGCAAGATCGACGAGCCGGTCGAGGAACTGGAGAAGCTGGGCATCCTGGTGGATCGCGATGACGAGGGCTACATGCTGCAGATCTTTACGCGGCCGGTAGAGGATCGCCCCACGCTCTTCTACGAAATCATCCAGCGCAAGGGCAGCCGCAGCTTCGGCAAAGGCAACTTCAAGGCGCTCTTCGAAGCAATTGAGCGGGAGCAGGCCTCGCGCGGCAACCTGTAAGAACCGGACGAAAGGCCCCTCAAAGCGTGACGCTTTGAGGGGCCTTTGGCGTTGGCGCGAGTTTACTTTGCGAGCTTTGCCTGCCCAACCTGGGTGGCGTCCGTGGTGTAGAGATGGCAGTCGCCAGTCGTCTCCTTGAAGCGGAAGTAGGGATGGAAGAAGAGCGCGGCGCGGGCATCGCCTGAACCCTCCGTGAGATCGGTGAGCCAGACACCATCGGGCTGCGGATGATCGTGGATGTGCATCCAGAAGCCCTTGTGAAGATTGCCG
>JAJXXG010000020.1 GCA_021781255.1 Acidobacteriota bacterium | reverse complement strand
GATGACGAATCACGGGATTCTTGGGCACTACGTGGCTACGGCGAGCCTGGCGACCGGGGTCTACGAGACATTGAATAACTTTGCGGCGATACCTCCGCATCATCCCACCGTGTTTGAGTATTTCCGCAAGGAATTAAAGCGTCCGCCCTCGGATGCATGGGTGGTAGCCCCAAGTAACGGGTTCAATCGCATTGGCGAGAGCGATGCCCGTCACTACGGCAATGGACTCGGTGCTACGGTGATCCTACCCAAGCGGCTGCTGGTTGCGGCTAATTCCGGCAAGACGGATGACGTTGCCCATCTCATCCACGACAACTACGAGACTCCGTATTACACGCCCCAGGTAGAAGGGAGCGAATTCGATTTGCAGCAGCTGCAGACGATTCTCAAACTTTCCGTTGCCGACTTCATGGCCCATGCGCGCACCCTGTCGAGCCCGGATGAACTTTCTGTCTTTATCGTGAAGCGTCTGATGAAGCTGGAAGCGCCCAGCCTGCTGTGGATTACGCTGCACGATATGGACATCGCACATTCCGGGGCCTACTCGCTCTATGTGGAAGGGATTCGCCGGACGGACCGTCTGTGCGGCGAGATCTGGAAGGCGGTGCAAAGCGAGCCGGAGTATGCAGGCAATACAACACTGCTGATCCTTCCGGACTTCGGGAGAGATTCCGACGAAGATGCGGGGGGGAACGGATTCCAGCACCATCGGACAGGAGATATCGCCTCGCGCACGACCTGGATGATGGCGCTGGGGCCGGATATACGGCAGGGCGTGGTCTACGACACCCCTGTGCAATCAATCGATCTTGTTCCTACGATCGGGGCGATGTTTGGCTTTTCCCCCGAAGATGCCAAGGGTAAGCCTATCCGCGAAATTGTGTGATGCCCATGCAGCCACGTGACCTAAAAGTCGAAACTTTTGCCGGATATCCGCCGCAGGCAAGAAAGCTGGCGGTCGAGCATCTTGCCATGCTGCAAAAGCTGCCACTTAGCTTCCTGCCAAGCTTTCTGCGGCAGCTGATCGATTACGATTACAAATTTCCGGCGGAGCGCGTCGCGATCGACGCAGAGATAAATACGACGAGCGCTCTTTCTGCAAAAGAGCTGGAGGAGTGGTTCAGCGGGTTTGCACAGATTTCGCTTTCACCGAATATGGAACACGTTGACTGGGTAAATCGCCCCGCAGAGTTTCTAGAGCAGGAGTCTGCGTACCTTTGGACAACGGGCCAGCTCGATGCATTTCGGAAGGCCGCGATGGAATACGGCAATCGGCTACTGGCGGCCGCTCCGGCCAAACCGATTCCCGTGCAGAGATTGGGCATCGCAGTTGTAGGGCAGGGAGTCACGACCTATGATGGGCCGTTGTTCCGATACCTTCGCATGGTAGGTACTTACTTCACGCGGGTCGATTCTACCAACGGATTTCCAGTGCTTCTGGCGGCGGTAGAAGCCCGCGCCAAGGTACATCCTGTTCCCTATGGCCACTGGTATATTGACGGTGGTCAGGAAGCAGGCCATGGGGTGGATGTGACCTGCGTTTCGTACGACGCTCTCAAGTCTGTGCGTTCCTCGCTTTTGCATTTCATTGACAAGCAGATTGCGAAGCCAGGAATGGGACCAGAGGAACTGCGGACGAGAATGGCGCGGCTCACGCCTGCCGACTTGGGCATGCGCGGAGGAGATCCGGTGCTGGGGCGTTTTCAGGTCCAGATGTTTACTGAGGGCTCGGGAACACAGATTTTCGCAACTACGTTTGCGATGTGGACGGCACGCGAGGCTCTGCGGCGGGCACAGCCGCTTACCCTGCTGGTTCGCTACGCGCCACGGCAGCGGCAGCGCCCCATGAATGAGCTATTATCGAATACTGATAAGACGCCGGAGATGGATTATCTGGGGTCGCTCATGGATGCGGACATGGGCACCTACTACCACTGGATCGATCAGCAAAGGCTGCCGGGCGCCAACACTTCAGCATTTCTGGCGTGGTTTGAGGGACATAATCAGGCAGTTGTCATCGCACCTACAATTCCGCGAGGCGTCGAATCCACCTCCGCAACGACCCTTGGCGAATTGCTGAAGCTGGCTACAACCTAGGATTGTTCGAAAAGATGCAGACGAAGTCCCAGCCGACATTGGCAGCCGCGGGCAGAGGTATTTTCCCCCAGGGCTTGCGAGCGCTTCATCGCGGTTCTCGATGCGTTAAGCCGCGCGTGCCGAGGATCGCAGCGGTCCTTGCGACGATTCTGATGTGGCAGGCGGTTGCTCCGGCGCAAGCGCAGACGACATCTGCATCGCAGCCGAAGGGATGCACCGTTGCCGGAGTTGTGTTCGCAGACCAGAAGCGCGTCGCCGAAGCGCGCGTGATTCTCGAAGCACAGGGCGCGGCCTCAGCGGGCACGAAGCCGAAGAGATTGGAAGCAAGCACCGACGCTGCGGGAGAGTTTGCATTTCCAGGATTACGGGCGGGCCTGTATCGCGTGACGGCCATGAAGGCTGGGCGACGGAGCTCTTCTGTGCACGTGGATGTGTCGCAAGCGGCAGGGTCTCAGAAGGTGTATCTGCTGCTGGAAGGCGCCGGAGCACAACAGGCCGCGGCGCGCACTCAGC
>JAJXXG010001135.1 GCA_021781255.1 Acidobacteriota bacterium | reverse complement strand
GGGTATGCGGCTCCGCGAGCGCGAGGAGCGCAACCGCGAACACGAGGACGTGAGCCAGGCGCGCAATGAATTGGACATGGAGTTCGAGGACTGGGAGCGCGCGCGACGGAAGCGCAAGGGCCCTGGGTTGAATTGAGGCAGGGACCGAGGGACTGAGGGGACAATGAAGCGCGTACATTACACAAAGTACACCGGCGATCTGGCCTCAGAGATCGATCTCGAGGGGCTGCTGCAGGCGCTCTCAGACTATTTGCTCGACTCGGGCTTCTACGATCCGTACACGGGATTTCAGGAACTCGACCATACGCTCGACGATCTGCGCGAAGCGTTGCGCCGCGTGCTGCAATCGAGCGATTTGTTTGACAAAGAGATGCGCGAACAACTGCAACAACTGGCGGCACAAGGCAAGCTGGACGAGTTGATCGACAAACTGATGGAGCGCATGGAGCGCGAGAACTACATTTCTTCGTCCCAGCAGGATGGACCCACGCGCTTCGACGGGGCGAATGGGCAGGCGGGCAACGCTGAGGGCCCGGATCATTTGAACGCCCGTTTTGAGGTAACCGATAAGAGCCTGGACTTTCTCGGCTTCAAGACACTGCGCGATCTGATGGGGTCGCTGGGAAAATCGAGCTTCGGGCGCCACGATACTCGGCACTGGGCCACAGGGATCGAGACGAGCGGCGCTTCGCGGCGGTATGAGTTCGGCGACGTACTCAACCTCGATACCACGGCCACGCTGAGCTCGGCGATTGCGCGCGAGGGGCTGGGGCTGCCGCTGAACCTCGAATACGATGACCTGCAAGTGCACCAGTGCGACTACCAGAGCTCGTGCGCCACGGTGATGATGCTGGATTGCTCGCACTCGATGATTCTCTACGGCGAGGACCGCTTTACGCCGGCCAAGCGCGTGGCCATGGCGCTCTCGCACCTCATTCGCACGCAATATCCGGGCGATTCGCTGTCGCTGGTGCTGTTTCACGATTCAGCGGAGGAGATGCCGGTCGAGCATCTGGCGCGGGTGAAGGTGGGCCCGTGGCACACCAACACGCGCGAAGGCCTGCGCGTGGCGCAGCGCGTGCTGGCGCGCCAGAGCAAAGACATGAAGCAGATTGTGATGATCACGGATGGGAAGCCGTCGGCGCTGACGCTGCCCGACGGAAGGATTTACAAAAACGCTTTCGGTCTTGACCCGCTGGTGGTGAGCGAGACGCTGGAAGAGGTGGCGCGCTGCAAGCGGTCGAACGTGATGATCAACACGTTCATGCTTGCGTCAGACTACAGCCTGGTGCAATTTGTGCATAAGGTGTCGGAGATGTGCCGCGGCAAGGCGTACTTCACCACTCCGGCGACGCTGGGGCAATATCTGCTGATGGATTACATGCAGCACAAGTCGAAGACGATCCACTGAGGCGTATCCAACTGCGCGTATGTTGCCGCATCGGTCAACCAACCAGGGCAATCGCATGAAGTGGAATGGAACGGTGGATGAACAGAGTTGCGCCGCCCCTACGGGGCTGGGCGGTCATATTTTGTATCAGTCCCCACGCTGAACAGGCTGTTACGAAACTCGCCGAACGCAGTCATTTTTTGCGCTTTGAAGCAGCAGGGGCTAAAGCCCTCACTCATTTTGCGCCGCTTACGGCCCGGCTGAAGCCGTGCCCTTGTTACAAAACCCAGTTCCAGCAGAGTTTCGTAACAGCCTGTTCAGCCTCGTCCTGCTCGCGGCCGTCGTGAAGGACTTGCCAAAGAGCCACCCCGTCGTCCTCCCAGCCTGTGTGACCGCATTTAGGGCACTCGTAATCGCGGATTACACGCCCGGTAAACGTGTTCTTGTCGGTCTGGTTCATCTGTGCACCGCATTCTGTGCAGATCATATTGAGCTCCGCTCAAACCCTGACTACCGAAATCTGCCTGCGATCAGTACCCATTCGCAACCAGCCACTCGGCAGTGAGATCTTTCTCAGGTTTCTTCGCGGCCTGCATCTGCATGGCTGCCAGCTTGACGAGCACATCGGCCTCCACGTTCATGGGCGCGCCTACGCTGAGCGTGTGCAGGTTGGTTCGCCAATAGGTGAGCGGCAAAATGGCGATGGTAATCTCTTCACCGTCAAAGGCGGCAATGGTCAGGCTGATGCCCTCCACAGCGACAGAGCCTTTGTGGACCATCCATTGGCGGACGTTTTCAGGGACGCGGACTTTGAGCGTCCAATCGGTGGTCTGGCGGTCGAACTCCGGGCTCGATTCGGGGATCACAGGGTCAAGCGCCGTCATCACGCCGCAGCCGTCCACGTGGCCCTGGACGACATGGCCGCCCAGAGGGCTGCCGGCCGCGGTGGGCAGTTCGAGGTTGACCTTTGCGCCTTCGGCGAGCGAGCCGAGAGAGGTGCGGTCCAGCGTTTCCTGGGCCAGATCGGCGTGGAAGTAGATGGGGTCGATATCGAGCGCGGTGAGGCACACGCCGGAGACGCCAAGCGAATCGCCCTCGCGGAGGCGCGATGCGATGCCGGGCGCCTCAACGGTAATACGGCGAACGCCACCCCGATCCGTCAGGCTGACGAGAGTTCCAGTCTGTTCGATGATGCCGGTAAACATGGTTTGATTCTAGAGAGCCAGCCATCCCAGCGACAAGGACCTGCCGCCCGGGGCTCTGGCGAGGGAGCGAGGAACAGGTAGCAGGGAGTAGGGAATTGGGCAGTACAGGGTACGGGACGGGCGCGTCGCTGACACAGAGACTGGCGCAGGTGTCGACGAACTGGTCGGAAACCGGAGCAGCAGTGGGCAAGGCCGCCTGCTGCAAGGCGTGCAGGCTGCGTCGGAGTCTACAGCCGCTTGATAAAGGCGAGGGCCTCTTTCAGTTGCGGGAAGCGCGCTTCCTCAGCCTTGAACTCGCGGGGGTGGACCGAGCGGCGCAGTCCGCGCGTGCGGACGGGGTGCTTCAAGTGCAACATTTCGTGGTAGAGCAGGTATTCGATGGCGTAGCGGGGGCTGGATGGCCGGTCGAAGACGCGGCTGACGACGATGGTGTTGTGAGCGGCGTCGTAATGGCCCAGCGAGCGCTTGGCGTGGTGCTCGCTCCATGTCAGATCGGGACGGCCGAGCAGTCCGCCGAAGAAACGCTCGTTGAGCGAGTCGAAGACCTCTTCGAGATGGTAATAGTGGCCGTCGGGACCGAAGTAGCGCTTGCTGCCGCGCGCCGTGCGGATCAACTCGGTTTGACGGGTGACGGCGGCCGAGGAAGCGAAGCGCTTGTAACGCAGGTTTTTCGTGGCATCGATGGGCCTGCGGTATAGCTTGGCGAGAAGAATGTGCGCGATAGCGTGGAGGACCGACTCAGGCGCGCCTTCGAGTAGATCGGATAGGCTGACGTGAATCTCGCCCTGGCGGAGGCGGATGGTGGTGTTCAGCGAGGTGAAGCGGCGGAAGCGCACATGGATAGCCGGTATGGGCGCGCGCGGACGGAGGGCGCGGAATTCTTCGTGAAAGATGGGGACGACGTCGGGGGTCACCAAATGCAGAATACCAGTGAGTGGCGGCCTCATTTCGGCTCGGCGCGATCCTGGCCTTTCTCGTCCGGGTGGGCTTTGAAGTAAGCCTCCTGGTCGGCGGTGAGCTGTCTGGTCTGGCTGGTCAGATCGCCGATGCTGTCGAGCGCCTCCTTCAGCGACAGTTCAAAGACCGGTTCGCTGGGAAGGTTGTGCAGCACTTCCTGCCATCGCTGGATGGCTTCGTTGAGCGGCTTGAGAGATTTGCGAATGTCGGCCTTGCGCGCGGAGAAGGCGTCCAGGTTGTCGCCGAGCTCGTCCATGAGGGCGGAGAAGTCCTGGAGCTCGTCATCGATGCGGTGGGCGCGGGCGGGGGATTTGGCGCGTTTGATCAGCCCCTTGATGGTGTCGGAGCGCCCATTGAGAAATTTGACGTAAAGGTCGACGCGCGCAACGGGATCGATGCCGGTCTCGGCGATCTGCTGGGTCTGCGCGTCGGTCAACGGGTCGTGTTTTTGCTTTTGAGCGCCAAGCGGCACGGCGAGAAAGAGGCAGAGCAGAACGGCAGCGAGAGTGCGCATAGGCGTCCCTCCGGCGTTTCTATTCAAGCACAGAGGGTTACGCGAAACAAGGCGCAAGGCGCGGCCGGCAAATTGATCCCGTCAAAAAATTCATTGTGCGGGGGACATCTGGCAAAATGGCGGGCTCGCGGCCCGCTATTTCTGGAATACCTGCATCATGGTGGCGTTTTGCGCCTGTGAGACTTGCGTCAGAGTCTCCTCGACAAGGGGCCGGTCTTTAATGCTGCTGGCTTGCAGCATTTCGTTGAGGCGGAAGGCGGTGCGGTTAAGCAGGAGCTCAGCATTCTTGAGGCGCTTGTCTTTATTGGCCACGGAGAGGTGGATGGTTTGCGCGATGTGCTGGATCCGCCTGAGCAGGCTGGTAGCCCTGACCACGTCGCCTGCCGCGTACTGGCGAATGCTGAGTTCCGTCATCTGCTGCACCAACTGAGCATAGAGGAAGCACTGCTCGCGGGGCTGAGCATGGCTGGCCCTGGCCTCAAGGGCATCGATGCTTTGCTGGTCGGCCGGGGAACTGCCGGGGGACGAGGCACGCGCCGGGTACGCTGTTATACCGAGCAGGAGAAACACGGCGATTGGAATTGGAGCCCGCATAAGAAACCTCGATGCGGTTCTGCCCCCAAGGTGTGACTATAGTAGCCACATTTTGCGACAAACTGCAAGGGATAAAATGCAGGATTTTGATGCGGTGGTAATGGGAAATTTAAAGTGGAGTAATTTTGTCCGAAATGAAGGGAGCGGGCAGGATTTGGCAATGGTTGACAGCCTATTTTTCGAGGATTTGCAGGCGCTGGCGGGCCTGCCACTCCTGGTTGGGAAATTTGCCGGCTGCAGCTTCGAGAAAACGGTGGTAATAGGCTGCAGCCTGCTCTTTTTGATGGAGTGAATCGTAGGCAGTGGCCCAGAGGAAGAGAGTGGAGGCGTTTTCAGGCGCGTACCGCGAGCGCATGGTCAGCGCGTGCACGGTCACGTCGGGGTGGCCGGTGCGCGAGGCGGCAAAGGCCAGGCCGCTCCAGCCGTCTGCGTTGGCGGGATCGATCTTCGTGGCCTTATCGAAGACCGCATAAGCCGCGGCAAGTTGCTGCTGATGCACAAGGTTCTGGCCATGCGCGACCAACAGATCGGCATTGCCGGGATTGGCCGCAATGAGGCCCATGTAGAGTTTGTCGGAGCCGGTGTAGTCGCCGGCATCGGCCATTACCGCAGCCAGCATACGCGCGATGGCTGGGTCGCAGGGATGAGCGTCGTGGAGCTTTTCGAGGAGCGGGAGGGCCTCGGCATTGTCCTGATCGGCGAGCACGGTGGCGAGTTGCGCGGTGAGCGCGGGGTCGCCGGGATTTTTGACGAGTGCGGCGCGGAGCAGGGTTTCGGCGTCGGCGTATTGTTTGCGCTGAATGAGCAGGTGGGCCAGGCCCTCGCTGGCAGGCGCAGATTGAGGGTCGCTAGCAAGAAGGCGGCGGTAAGCAGCTTCTGCTTCGTCGTTCTGGCCGGATTTCTCTGCCAGTTCGGCGGCGAGCAACGTGTCGGCGGGCGTTTCCGGCGAGAGCTTGAGGGCCTCCAGCAGATCATTAGAGGCTTCGGCAGGCTGGGAGACGCTGTCAATACGCGCCAGGGCGCGCCAAGCGCGGGCCTTGAGCCCGGGGCCTGCCAAGCCGGGATCGAGAGTTGTGGCGGTGACGATCTCGGGGCGTGCTTCGTCTGGCTTATTTTGACGGGCAAGGAGCAAGCCGAGCGAGAGGTGCGCCTCAAACGATCTGGGATTGGCGCTAATAGCGCGGCGATAGAGAGCGGCCGCATCGTCGAGGCGGTTTTGTGCATCGGCCACGTAGCCGGCGTCAAAGAGGGCTCGGGCATCGTTGGGGTGGCCAGCGAGCCAAGCATCCAGCCTGGCTTCAGCGGTCTTCCAGTCGGAGCTGGCGATGGCTGCCTCGGCGGCGGCGACCTCATCGGGAACGGGCTGGAGCGTCGCAGCGGGTCGGCTGGCGGGCGGCGCCGACGCGCCCGAGCCGGACGAGGAAGATTGTGCTGGTATGACGACCGATGCTGATACGAGAGCCAGGACGAGGGCGAACAACAGGGAACGAGACACAAAAAACCTCAATTCACAGTGTAATGAACCGAAGCGCGACTTGAAATACTTCCTAAATCGTAAAGAAACTAAATGAGTTACGTTCCAGGAAGAAAAAAGAAACGTTGCCGGGGATCGCCGCATCCATGAAGAGTGCAAGAGCATGTTTTACCCCGCCGAGGGGATGAATGGGGCAGATGAGGAATTCTGCCAGGCGGCGGGATGATCAATCGGGGTGAACGGATGCCCTCAAAGAATGAGGTGGCTCAATGACATTCCTTTCGATGCAACACATACCTTTGAAGCGGGCGTATCTTTGCCAGGATTGCAACTGCATCGGTAACTGCGCGGAACATTGTCCAGCGTGCGCATCCGAGGCGCTGCTGAGCCTGGCTGGCATTCTGAATCGCGAAGCGGATGAAGAAGCACAACACGGATTTGTGCAGATGGCTGGATTGGCTGCCTGAATTTTCCAGGTTGGATGTTTTACCTCCCCCAGATCTGCGCGATTTGACGTTGGATAACGGCTCTATTTACACGCCATGCGCGTGGCGGCAACTCTGTGGCAGGAATTGGCCCCAATGGGAAAGACGTATGCAACTCACCCTATAATAGAGAATGGCCGGTTGCGTCTTGAGCCTCGCTGAGGAGACTGTGGCGCGGCCGGACAAGTTTACGCCGGTGTCTTCGCTTTGAACGATGCCATCGTTATCCGCGGTGCGCGGACACACAACCTGAAAAATCTCTCCTGCGAGATTCCTCATGGCAAGCTGACGGTGATCAGCGGCGTGTCGGGCTCGGGCAAGAGTTCACTGGCCTTCGACACCATTTATGCCGAAGGGCAGCGGCGCTATGTGGAGTCGCTCTCGGCCTACGCGCGGCAATTTCTTGAGCGCATTGAGAAGCCGGATGCGGACGAGATCGACGGGCTGGCGCCGGCAATCGCCATCAAGCAGAAGAACACCACGCGCAATCCGCGCTCGACGGTGGCCACGGCCACGGAGATCTACGATTACATGCGCCTGCTGTATGCGCGCTGCGGAACGGTGCACTGCGTTCACTGCGACGGGCTGGTGAAGCGCGATTCGGTGGACGAAGCAGTTGAGGTGGTGCTGGCGCTGGGTGAGGGAACACGGCTGAACGTGATGTTTCCGGTGACGACCGCAACGCCTGCTGCGGAACACGAAGCGAAGACTGCGATGAGCGCTGGACGGGCAGCGAAGCCGGCGGCCAAAGCCAAAACGGCGGCGAAAGGCGGCGATTCACCTCACACGGAGACGCTGAAGGCGCGGCTTGCCGAGTTGCGCGCGGGCGGTTTCAACCGGCTGTGGCAGCAGGGAAAGATCTTCGAGTTCTCGACGCCGGAATCGCTGCTTGATCTGGATTTCTCTGCGCCGATTTTTGTTCTCCTGGACAGGATTGTGGTGAGCGCCGATGCGCGTTCGCGAATTGTGGACGCCGTGGAGATTGCCTACCGCGAGGGCGGCGAAGCATTTTTCGAGGAAGCTCATCACCCCACGGACGAAGACCTTTCCCCACCCCAGCAAGCAGAAAACGCTTGCTGGGGGCCCCGGTTGTCCGTGGGGACCCCGAAGCAGCGCGAGGAGATGGCCGGGCGGCGGCGGCTGCGCTTCAGCGGCGCGTATGAGTGCACGAGCTGTCACCGGCCGGGCCGCGAGCCGGATCCGCGGCTGTTCAGCTTCAACAATCCCTTTGGGGCGTGCCCGCGCTGCCAGGGATTCGGCAACACGGTTGACTACGACCTGAACCTGGTGATTCCCGACAAGAGCCTGAGCCTAAATGATGGCGCCATTGATCCCTGGAACCGGCCCAAGTACCGGCCCTGGTTTGGCGACCTGCGCAGGCGCGCGGCGGAGCTTGGAGTGCCGCTGGACGTGCCTTGGAACGAGATGGCCGAGCAGGCGCGCGAGACGGTGCTGCATGGCAGGGATGGGTTCGCTGGCGTGATGGGCTTCTTTGCACAGATGGAGCGCAAGAAATACAAGCTGCATGTGCGCGTGATGTTGAGCAAGTATCGGGGCTACGCGGAGTGCCCGGATTGCCGAGGGCAGCGGCTGAGGCCTGAGGCGCGCTCAGTGCGCATGGGGAATGAAGGGAGCAGCGAAAAAAACATTTGCCAGGCGGCGGCGCTGACGATTGCGCAGGCGAAGGAGTTTTTCGAAGGGCTGCGGCTGACGCCGATGCAGGAGGAGATTGCAGGGCCGATTCTGCATGAGGTGCGGCAGCGGCTGAGCTTTCTTGCCGCCGTGGGACTGGAATATTTGACGCTGGACCGGCTGGCCTCGACGCTGAGCGGCGGCGAGGCGCAGCGGATTCAACTGGCAACTTCGCTGGGATCGCAACTGGTGGGCGCGCTGTACGTGCTCGATGAGCCGTCGATCGGATTGCACACGCGCGACACGGAGCGGCTGATTCGCATTTTGAAAGAGCTGCGCGACCTGGGAAACACCATTCTGGTGGTGGAGCACGACGCCGACATTCTGCGCGCAGCCGATCACTTGCTCGATCTGGGGCCGGGCGCCGGCGAGTTCGGCGGCAAGTTGCTTGCCGAGGGAGTCCTGGCCGAGATCGAGGCGAATCCGGCTTCGCTTACAGGGCGTTACTTGAGCGGAAAGATTTCGATTCCGGTGCCCACGCGGCGGCGGGCGCCGGGCCGGGAAAAGCTCGTGCTGCGCGGGGCGCGAGCCAACAACCTGCACGGACTGGACGTAGAGATTCCGCTGGGGATGCTGGTTGCGGTGACGGGAGTTTCGGGCTCGGGCAAATCCACGCTGGTGCATCAGGTGCTGTATCGCGCGGTGGCGCGGGCGCTGGGGCAGAGCGATGGCGGCGATCCCTCTGGGGTTTTCAGTTCCCTGAGCGGCGTGGAGCGGCTGAACGATGTAGTGTTGGTGGATCAGACGCCCATCGGGCGCACGCCGCGTTCGAATCCGATTACGTATATCAAGGGATTCGATCTGGTGCGCGAGCTGTTTGCCGCGCAGCCCGAGGCCAAGCGGCTCTCGCTCACGCCGGGACACTTCTCGTTCAACGTGCCCGGCGGGCGCTGCAACACCTGCGAGGGTGATGGCACGGTGACGGTGGAGATGCAGTTTCTGGCCGATGTGGAACTGCCCTGCGAGGACTGCAATGGCACGCGCTACCAGGCAAAGATTCTCGATGTGCAGTACAAGGGCAAAAACATTCACGACGTGCTGCAGATGACGGTGAAGGAGGCGTTGCGCTTTTTTGCCGGGCAAAGCAAGCTCGTGGAAAAGCTGGCGGTGCTGGATGAGATCGGGCTGGGTTATGTGCGGCTGGGGCAGTCGGCCACGACGCTCTCAGGCGGCGAGGCACAGCGCGTGAAGCTGGCCGCGCATCTGGCGCAGGTGCGCGCGGCGAACGCGGCGGCGAAGCCCTCGCAGGCCAGCCGCGTACTGTATATTCTGGACGAGCCTACGACTGGCCTGCACTTTGACGATGTATCGAAGCTGCTGACGGCTTTCAAGAAGTTGATCGACGGCGGCGGCTCGCTGATTGTGATCGAGCACAATCTGGATGTGATCAAGAGCGCCGACTGGGTGATCGATCTGGGGCCGGAGGGCGGCGAAGCGGGCGGGCGCATTGTGGCGGCCGGCACTCCCGAGGAGATCGCGAGCAACCTGCATTCCCACACCGGCAAGTGGCTGGCGCGGGTGCTGTGATTGAATCGGTTGGCGAACGGCGGTGTTTGCAATTATCAGGCGACCTTGGCCGCAGCCGGTTCGCTCTTCGAGAAGCACCAGTCGTCGCCGTGCAGCCAGCAAGATTCGTCTTTCTCATGGGCATCGCAGCGCAGGGAGCGCACAGAGGCGCCTTGATCGCGCTTGAGCGCCGCGGCGAGTTCGTTGCTGACGGTGGAGTCGCGCGCTCCGGCAAAATCGACGAAAAAAACAGACCCGTTGAGTGCGGCCGCGAAGCGATCGGCGTTCTTGCGCGTGATGAACGCCATGGTTCCGGGGCCGCGCGTGGAGGTGAGCGGGAAAAGGAGCTTGCCTTCGGGCTTGAGCGCGGCGAGCCAGGCAGGTAAAGGATGGGTGGCGCCGGCACTGACGACGATGACGTCGGAGGGCGAGAAGGGGCCGCGCGCGCCGTCGGCGTGAACCACGGTGACCTGCGGCCAGGGGGCGAGAGCATCTACGGCTCGGGCGGCGAGACCTTCGTCGATTTCAACGGCGATGATTTTCGCTTGCGGGCCGGCGAGCTCGGCCAGGATGGCGGTGTAATAGCCTGTGCCGCAGCCGAGGTGAAGAATGCGGCCGCCCGGGTGCACGTCGAGCAGGCTCAGATAATAGGCCCAGAGGCTGGGCTGGCCGTTGTTCAGGCGCTTAGCCTCGTCGAGCACGATGAGCGCATCGCTATAGACGTGGGTTGGATCGGCATCTTCAGTGAACCAGGACGTTCCACTGCTTTGAATGATCCACGGACCGGGGCCGACGAAACGTTCGCGGGGCACGGTTGCGAAGGCGGCAAGGATGGCAGGCGAAG
>JAJXXG010001094.1 GCA_021781255.1 Acidobacteriota bacterium | reverse complement strand
ATTCGGCGACTGGCGCGAAACGCTCCGCGAGCGCAGGCGAGAACTTGAAGGCGGGGTGGGAAACTGCCGTTCTACGCGGTCAGGCGTTCCAGTTGCTCGGGTTTGACGATGGTGAGGCTGGTGCCTTTGATCGTGATCCACTGGTCGCGGCGGAACTGGTTGAGGAGGCGGGTGACGGTTTCGCGCGAGGTGCCCGCCATGTTGGCGATCTCCTCGTGAGTGAGGGCCATGGTGAAGCGCATCTCGGGCTTGCCATTGGCTGCCGAGCGGCCCCAGTCGAGGAGCAGACGCGCCAGGCGGCCAGCCGCGGAGCCTGAAAGCGCCAGCCGCTTGGCGTCATGAAAGACGGTCATGTACTCGCCGGAGAGCGCCTGGGCGGCGTGCATGGAGGCGATGCCGTGCCGGCCGAGAAACTCAACGAACTCCTGTTTGCGAATGGTCTTCACCTGGCAGGGCTCGATGGCCTCAGCGGTGACCTCGTGGGGAACGTTGGCGAGAACGGCGCTGAGGCCCATGACATCGCCGGGACCGGCGATCTTGAGAATCATGGTCTTGCCGTCGCGGGAGGTCGAGGAGATCTTGACCTGGCCGAAGCAGATGACGAAGACATTGCGCGCGGCATCGCCCTCGGAAAACAGCTTGGCGCCGCGGGCATGACTCATCATGATCCCGATCCGATCAAATTCCGTCAACGCCTCGGGGGTCAAATTACAGAACATCCGCAAATGCCGGTGCTCGCAATTGAGACAATCTTCCGGAGGGTGATGAGAATGGAGTGAAGCCATACCAATACCGTGGGGCTAGTCGCTAGGGAAAGTATAGCGCAATTCCAATCGTGGAGGACCGGAGATTCCTCGCAGAACAGCGCGAAGGTTGGGGTTGTGACGGCGGAGGAGGCATCAGGCGTGGGCTGCGCCGGCAACGTTGCGGCGAACCGGGGTGACGCGGGTCATGCAACAGGTGATGTAGGCGCGGGAGACCTCGCGCGCGAGCTCCTCCAGGAGCCGCATGCGCAGGGGCGGATGGCTTTTAAAGGCCTGCTGAAGGGCTTCAATGGGCAACAACAGCACCGAGCCGGGGGAGATGGCGGTCAGCGTGCAGCCGTGATGTCCGTCTCCGAGCGCGGCAGCCAACTCCACGAGATCGCCTGGCCGGGACGATCCGAGGGTCACGCGCGTCTGCAGCCGTTCCGCTTTGCGGACAAACTCGCCTGACACGATGACATAGAGCCCTTTACAGGCGTCGAACTGCTGGAAGACCGATTGCCCGGCGGCGATGTTGATGCTGCGGGATGTGCCGGCCAGGAGCTGCGCAGCCTCCGGCGGACACTCCAAGAGCTCGGCCAGCGGATGGGCAGCCGCCGCGGCCAGACGTTCCACTTGTTTTTCAAGCCGATTGTTGGTCATCTTGCCTGCCGTGTGCCGGGTTCTTGCAACTTGCGCTCTCAGCTTGCGCTGCTCCCAATTCCGTGTTGAGCGATTTGCCGGAGTGCAGGGCAGGTGGTGAAGCTTGCGCTGCCGCGCACGATCCATATCTCAACTCCATTTCGTTTTGTGTTTGCTGCCGGCCGTTGCAACGGTGCGGCAGCTCCTTTTCAGTCCTCATTTTCCCGGGGGTATTTTCCGGTGCAAGCTACGACGCCAGACCTGCCGCTGGAGTGTATGAGCCTTCCGGCTCGGAGCAGCGTGCATGGCGAGCATCAAGCCCACGCAGCAAGAGCAACTTCAGAGCCCACATTGCCGGCGGCGGTAACAGGTGGAACGCAGAGAACCGGGACGCGCGACCGGGAAAGCAACGCGAAAGCCGTGCCGTGAGGGCCCGGGGTTTCGCTGGCTCGCTTGACTCCCGCAACAAGAATGCAGGGATGATCCTCGTGAATGGCATCGGCCACGGCATCGACGGGATTGCCGTCCTTGACCAGACAGCGCACCTGAACCATGCCCTGGAAGCGAATTCCCTGATCTTCCATCACGGTGCAGGGATTGAGGCCGGCGGCCTTTTCAGCCGGTGTGCGCACATGCAGCGCAAGCAGTGGCCGGTTGAATGTTTCTGCGAGCGAGGCTGCCGTGGCGGCAGCTTCAGCCGCAGCCTCATTCCGCTCAACGGCCAACAGCACAGGACCGCCGGGCGCAGGCCGGCAGGGGCCGGCGTTCCAGTCGGCTGCAACGGCCAGGACCGGGCAGGGCGCAAGACGAACCAGGCGTTCGGCAATGGCGCCGACAATAATGGGACCGACGCCCTCCATGCCCCTGGTTCCAATGACGATGAGGCCGGCGTCGTACTGCCGGGCCACATCCACCAGCATCTCGGCTACAGTGCCCTGCCGCACCTCGGAGTGGCTATAAATACCGTCGCGAATCAGATCGCCGGCCAACTGGTCCAGCACCTTGCGCGCGGTCTCGGTCATGCGGCTCAGCACGCTGCCGGGAACCGCGTCCACCGCGGCATACTCGATCGGATCGAGGCCGTGCGCGAGCACGATCCGCGCTCCATAGTGGGTCGCCAGCTTGCGGGCATACTCCAGCGCTGCTTCCGCCCGGCCTTCCAGGTCTGTTGCGACCACGATGGTCTTTAAACCTTTATCAAAGCCCATAGGTGTCTCCCTGTCGTTGCCGCCAGAACGTACTGATCGGATGTTCAGTGTGCGCCACAGAAAAACCCGGGGCAGTGACCCCATTCACCTCCGGATGTGATTTAAATCACATCGCACAAGGTATTGATTCTGCAAGGGAACGGGAGGGCACGATGCGGGCGGCCGGGACGGCAGGCCGGAATGGACGGGATGGAGCCCGGGGCCGGCGCCGCAGCGGGGGAAGAGCCGCCTTGCCGGCGTCCCGGCCCATTCGGCGGGACGAGCGACGATTTTGGCCCGGTTCAGGCTGTACATTGAGCGGTCCAATGCGCTACCGTGGGCGCGATATGAAAATTTTCAGTTTGCGGCACTTCTCTTCCCTTCTTGCCTTAACAATTGCAGCGACGGCGGTACAAATTGAGGCTCAAGGGCCTGTACCCGATTCGTCCGCGATTGAAGCGCAGGCGCATGACCTGCTTTCCAAGCTCACATTGGAGCAGAAGGTTGACCTGCTTGGGGGCACCGATCACATGTACACGCGGCCGATTTCATCGATCAATCTGCCGAGCTTCAAGATGTCGGATGCCTCAGTGGGGGTGCGCACGTGGGGCCCGACCACGGCGTACGCATCCGGAGCGTCGCTGGCTGCGAGCTGGGATCGGGAGCTTGCGCGCAAGGTGGGCGAGGCTCTGGGCCGCGATGCCCGCGCCCGGGGCGTCAACTTCCTTCTCGGTCCGGGGGTGAACATTGCGCGTTCGCCGGTTGCCGGGCGGGATTTCGAGTACCTCTCCGAGGATCCGTACCTTAACTCGGAGCTTGTGGTGCCCTATATTGAGGGCGTGCAAGCGGAGGGGGTGGTCGCGACGGTCAAGCACTATGCGCTCAACAATCAGGAGTTCAACCGTCACAACGCGAGCTCCGACGTGGACGAGCGCACCATGCGGGAGATTTATCTGCCGAGTTTCGAAGCCGCGGTTACCAAAGCCCACGTAGACGCGGTGATGAACTCCTACAACCTGGTGAACGGGACGCATGCCACGCAGAACGACTTTCTGAATCTGAAAGTGCTCAAGGGAGAGTGGGGTTTCCAGGGCATTCTCATGTCGGACTGGGATGCGACCTATGATGGCATTGCGGCGTGCAACAACGGGCTCGATCTGGAGATGCCGAGCCCCAAGTTTATGAACGCGCAGAACCTGCTTCCCGCGGTTCAGGCGGGCCAGGTGAAGGAGTCTACGATAGACGACCACGTGCTGCGGCTGCTGCGCACGGAGCTGCGCTATGGCTTCACGACGCGTCCGCAGTTTGATGCCGCCGACTCCACCTATTCCGTGGCCGACCGGCCGCTCGCGCTTGAGGAGGCGCTTGAGAGCATCACGCTTCTGAAAAACGAGGGCAAGATTCTTCCGCTCGATCCTGCAAAGATCACGAAGATCGCAGTCATCGGTCCTGACGCCTACCCCGCGATTCCGGGCGGTGGAGGATCGTCGGAGGCGCATGCTTTTGCGCCGGTCAGCATCCTCACGGGCATCGCGAACCTGCTTGGCCCGGATGCGCACGTATTCTACAGCCCCACAATGCCGGTCACCGACGCGGAGAAGAAGGCGGTTGCCGAGGCGGACATCGTGATTGTTGCGGTGGGCTTCAACGCCAAGGCTGAAGGCGAGGGCCACGACCGCACCTTCACGCTGCCTGCCGGTGAGGATGCGCTGGTGGAGCAGGTGGCGGCAGCCAACCCGCGCACGGTGGTGCTGCTTACCGGCGGAGGCGGCATGGACGTGAGCCGCTGGCTGGACAAGGTTCCCGCGCTGGTGCACCTCTATTACCCGGGCCAGGAAGGCGGCACGGCGGTTGCGCAGATTCTGTTCGGCAAGCATGACCCGGAGGGCAAACTGCCGGTCAGCTTCGATCGCAGCTGGGAGACGAACCCGTCGGCGAAGTGGTACTACGGGGATCCCAAAGACAACACCATGCTGCACACCCCGGGGACCAACGGCAGGCCGGTTGACTACACCATCGAGCACATCCATTACGGCGACAAGCTGATGGTGGGCTATCGTTACTGGACGACGACCGGTCAGCACCCGCTGTATCCGTTCGGCTACGGCCTGAGCTACACCACATTCGAGTTCTCGAATCTGGAGGCTCCGCCGACGGTAGAGATGGGCAGCATCGATCCCAACGGCGTTGCGGTCAGCTTTGATGTGAAGAACACCGGCGCAGTGGCCGGCGCCGAGGTTGCCCAGCTTTATGTTTCCGATCCATCGGCCAAGGCGGATCGGCCGGAGCGCGAGCTGAAGGGATTTGCGAAGGTGCGTCTGGCGCCGGGCGAGAGCCGGCATGTGACGCTGACCCTGGATGCGCGCGCGTTCAGCTACTGGGATGAAGCCGCGCACAAATGGACGATCGATCCCGGCAAGTTTGTGGTTCGCGTGGGCGCTTCCAGCGAAGACACACCGCTCAGCGCCGGCATCGACCTGCACTAAACGACTGGCAGCAGCGGCCTTGAGTCCAGCCGCGATGCGGGGGCAGACACCCGCGCCGCCGCTGGAAGCAGGGTCGATTGACAAATCGCACCCAAAGAGAAAACCGACCCGGAGAGGAACCAAACATGTTGAAGCGCATCATTTCCGCATTGGCATTCATCGCAATTGTTTATGCAGCCACGCCGGCCTGTGCCGAATCCGCGCCTGATCCGGCGTGGGTGGGAACCTGGGCCGCATCGCCTATGCAGGCTGAAGGACTCAGCTTCCACCTTTTTTCCAACGTGACAATGCGCGAGATCGTTCATGTTTCGGTGGGCGGCGAGAAGATCCGCCTGCGTTTCACCAACGAATTTGGCACCGACCCGCTCACCATTGAAGACGCGCACGTGGCGTTGAGCGCGGGCGGCGGCGCTACTGAGCCAGGCACCGACCACGCGGTTACGTTCGGCGGAGCTTCCTGGTTCAACATTCCGCCCGGGGGCGCGATCTTTTCCGATCCGATAGCCATTGGCGTTGCGCCGCTCTCGAACCTGGCGGTCAGCTTTTACCTGCCGGCGCAGATCATGCGCGCGGAGACGTATCATGCCTTCGCCGACCAGGACAATTACGTGGCGGACGGGCACTCGCCTTCCGCGCCGGAGCTGGCGCAGTCCGACAAGCTTTCTTCGTGGTATTTTTTCGACGGTGTTGACGTTGCGGGCGGGGCTGACGCGCGGGCTATCGTCACGCTGGGCGATTCGATCACCGACGGGGCGCACTCCACGCGCAACGCCAATCGCCGCTGGCCCGATGTGCTTGCGGAGCGCCTGAGCCAGGATTCCCGGCTGGCCCATGTTGGAGTGCTGAACGAAGGTATAGGCGGCAACCGTGTGCTGAACGAAGGCGCCGGACCCAGCGCGATATCGCGCACCGACCGCGATGTGCTGGCGCAGAGCGGCGTTCGCTATGTGATGGTGCTTGAAAGCATCAACGACATTGGCCGGCTGGCGCATGTGCAGGTGCCGTGGGACGACATCACTGCCGCGCAACTGGAGTTCGGACTGAAGCAGATCGCGGACCAGGCGCACGAGCATGGCCTGAAGATATTCGGCGCCACGCTGACTCCCTATGGCGGAGCCGGCTACTACTCCGATAAGGGTGAGCAGGTGCGCGAGGCGGTGAATGACTGGATTCGCACCAGCGGTACCTTCGACGGCGTCGCCGACTTCGACAAGGCTACGCGCGATGCCGCGAATCCAACGCACTTTAATCCGACCTACGATTCGGGAGATCACCTGCACCCCAGCGATGCCGGATACAAGGCGATGGGCGAAGCGATCGATCTTGCATTGTTCGCGAAGTAGTTTTTTTGCGGCTCTTGCGGCTGCGCCGTGGCTTTGCCATCCCGGCAAAAGGACGGCGCAGCAGGAGCGCGAATTTCGGTTCCCAGCCAGGGCGCCGGTTTAACCGGCAGGCGCCACGGCGGCGAGAACCGCCAGCAGATCGGCAAACTCAGGCCGTTCCCTGAGGGGCTGGATGCGTGGGTCGCCGAGCATCTGAAAGAACCACGGACAACGGATTCTCTCGGCGGCGCGCAGTTCGGCAAGAGCGGCGCCGGCGTCGCCCAGAGCGACGAACGTGGCCGCGTTCAACGTATTCAGAACGTAGCGCTCGCGGCTCAACCATCGGATACGCTCCAGGAGCCGGCGGGAAGGCTCGGCGCAACCGGAGCAGGCGAGCGCGTATGCCTGCGCGGCGAGCGCGAGGTCGTAGTGCGGAGAGCGCCGGACCAGCATGGCTGCCGCCTCATTTGCATTCCCGGTTTCTCCGTTGTGACCCAGGATCATGGCGCCGAAGAGGAGCGCGTTGTCATACGCGGAGAACATCTCGATGGCCTTGCGGGCCTGGGCCACGCTTTCATCGCGCCGGCCGGCCAGATGCAGAGACCATCCCAGGGCGGTTTGCAGCCAGGGCGACCAGGGATCAACCCGCAGCGCCGCGTGGAGCAGCTCGATGGCCTCGCCGAACCGGTGCTGACTGAGCAGGAGCCAGCAACTGACGCGCGTGTTGGCGGGATCGTAAGGCAACGCGGCGGCACGGGCCATGGAGCGGAGGGCCGAGTGCGCATCGCGGTCATGATGAAACTCAACCCAGGCCAGTGACGGGAGCAGTTGAACGGCCTGTTGGTTGAGCTCAGGGATGGCATCGGCCGCCCGCCGCACGGAGACGGCGGCAATCCGGGGAGAGATGTAGCCGTAGATACACTGGAGAACGGACAGTTGCGCAAGGTCGACGCGGGCCGCGATCAAGGAAGGGTCCAGATCCATCGCGTGCAGCAGGCGGCCCATGGCGTTCTGCATGCGGTGCCGCTCCATGTTTTGCCATTCATGGTGGGCGCGCAGATAGAGGTCGTGCGCTTCATCTTGCGCGGACGATCTTTCACAGACCTGCTGGGGCGCAGCCGCCGCGCGCGGAAGAACTGTTCCGCGGCCCAACCGCGATACGACACGGTTTACCAGCTCCTCGGCCATTTCAGCCATCTGCAGGCGTTCCATCAGCAGATCCTCGACCCAAAGCGAGGCTCCATCCACCACCCGGAAGACCTCGACCCGCAGACGCAGCCGCCGCGGCGTGGCAGCCAACTGCCCGGTCAGCACCAGTTCCGCGCCCAGCATCCTGCCCACTTGCAGCGCCGCCAATCCGCTGCGCGCCAGCGTGAGGGTCGAGTCCAGGGCCGCAATCGAGACCAGGGCGGAATGCTGTTCGCGGAGCCGATTCATGAGCTCTTCGGCGATGGCCAGCCCCCAATGGTCGGGAAGGTCGAAACCGGTGGTAAAGGGGAGGATCGCCAGCAGCGGCTGCGGCCGATCTGACGGCTGCGACGGGCAATCGACGGCGCCGGACAGGCGATAGCCGCGCCGGCCGACGCTCTGAATGCAATCCGCGGGCCGCAGGAGCGCCTGAAGCGATGCCAGGCAGGCGGGGAGGCGATGACTGGCGAAGTGAGGATCGCCCCAGACGGCCTGGCTCAGCTCCCGCGCGGGAATCACTTCTTCCGGCCGCGCAAGGAGCGCACGCAGCAGATCCAGCTCTTCCCCGGAGATGGCGAGCGCAGTCTCGCCGCGCAACAGCGTTCCGTCGGCCTGCAGCCGCAAATCCGCGAATCGGTAACTCTGCCGCGCCGCATCTGCCAACGCGGGTGTCGATGAGTCCATAGGAACCAACGCCGTTCTGCGGATCCCGTTTGCCGACCCGTTCATGGCAACAGTCCACGAACCAAGGGATCAGCTTGCTTTACGGTCTGCGAGGAGCCGCATCGAACATTTCCAGGGCAAGACAAAACCAAGACAGCACCAGGCGCGAAGCCAGGTTGAGAATGCGCGCTGCGGATGCAGGAGCGCCGCGCCGGCGCGGCCAGTTGCGAAGACGCTCTGGCCGGGCGTGCCGGCAAGATGCTCCAGCCGTATTTTTCCTGCAGCAGCATCCCAATGTCGAGGCATGCAAGGTTCCGATCTCCGATGGAGATGGGAGCCTGTGCGTCCCGGCTTCGGGCGACACCTGAAGGAGAGATACATTTGCCTCATGGCCGGTTACTGAGGAACCGCTCATGGAGGGCCCGGTGACACGTATTTGTATGTAGATTATCGCCCGGCCGAGCGGGGCAGGAGGAAAACAGGGCAGGAAGAATCAAAGGTGAAAGTAATTCGCGGCGGGTTACCGAAAGTGCTCTATTTCGCTACAGATTGAAGAATGCGAGACTGGCACTGGGGACGGCGTCCGGCGTGGACGCCGCCTTAGCTTAAGAAGACAGAAGCCGACGAAGAGCCGGTGAATTCAGGCTTTGCCGATGACGCGAGCCAGTGTGGCGCCGATTTCGGCCGGGGAGACCACGACATGAATCCCGGCGGCTTCCATGGCCTTCATCTTGTCGGCAGCGGTGCCCTGGCCGCCGCTGATGATGGCGCCGGCGTGGCCCATGCGGCGGCCTGGAGGCGCCGTTTGCCCAGCGATGAAGCCCACAACGGGCTTTTTCACGTTTTCCTTCACAAACTGAGCCGCGGCCTCCTCGGCCGAGCCGCCGATCTCGCCGATCATGATGATGGCGTCGGTGCCGGGATCATCGTTGAGCAGGCGCAGGGCGTCGATGTGGGTGGTGCCGATGATGGGATCGCCGCCAATGCCGATTGCGGTCGATTGGCCGATACCGCGCTGAGTGAGCTGATGGACGGCCTCGTAGGTGAGCGTTCCCGAGCGTGACACGATGCCGACGGAGCCTTCCTTGTGGATCCGTCCCGGCATAATGCCGATCTTGGCTTTGCCGGGCGAGATCACGCCGGGGCAATTGGGCCCCACGAGCCTGGCGCTGGAGGTTTTGAGTTTGGCCCAGACCTTGACCATGTCGAGTGTGGGAATGCCCTCGGTAATGCAGACGATCAGGGGGATCCCCGCATCCTCGGCCTCGAGAATTGCGTCGGCGGCGAACGGCGGCGGCACAAAGATCATGGTCGCGTTGGCGCCGGTCTTCTCGACGGCTTCGGCCACGGTATTGAAGACGGGCCAGCCCTCATGCGTGGATCCGCCCTTGCCGGGCGTGACTCCACCGACGACCTTGGTGCCGTACTCCGCGCAACCCATGGCGTGGAAGGTGCCTTCCTTGCCCGTAATTCCCTGCACGATCAGACGCGTATTGTTATCAACCAGAACCGCCATCTTTATGCCCTCGCCGCCGCAGCCACCACAAGCTCGGCGGCTTCCTTCATGGTTGCACCTACTTGAAAATTCAAACCGGATTCCTGCAGAATTCTGCGACCTTCTTCAACGTTGGTTCCCTCGAGCCGCAACACGATGGGAACTTGGACGTTGAGTTTTCTGGCCGCGGCAACGACGCCGGTGGCCAGGCGGTCAACGCGCAGGATGCCGCCAAAGATATTGATGAAGATTGCCTTCACATTTTTATCGGAGAGCAGGATCTCGAAGGCATGTTCGATCTGCTCCTGCGTGGCGCCGCCGCCGACATCGAGGAAGTTAGCGGGGCTGCCGCCGGCGTACTGAATGATGTCCATGGTCGCCATGGCCAGGCCGGCGCCGTTGACCATGCAGGCGATGGAGCCGTCGAGCTTGATGTAGTTGAGCGCGTACTTGCTCGCTTCCACTTCCAGCGGGTCTTCCTCGGCGACGTCGCGGAGCGCCTTGATGTCGGCATGGCGGAAGAGCGCGTTGTCGTCGAAGTTGATCTTGGCGTCGAGGGCGAAGAGCTTGCCGTCGGCCGTGGTGATGAAGGGATTGATCTCGACCAGCGAGGCGTCGGTCTCGACAAAGGCCCGGTACAGGCTCTGGAAGAAGGCCACCGCCTGGTTGATCTGCGCGGACTGCAGCCCCAGGGCGAAGGCCAGCTTGCGCGCCTGCCAGGCGCCGAAGCCCACGGCGGGGTCGATGGTCTCTTTATAGATAGCGTCGGGATCCTTTGCCGCCACCTCTTCGATCTCCATGCCGCCGGCCTGCGACGCCATGAAGACGAGTTTGCCGGCGGCGCGGTCCAGCACAATGCCGAGGTAGAGCTCGCGGGCGATGGCCGCGGTCTCTTCAATGAGCAGCCGCTGCACCTTTTGTCCGTGCGGCCCGGTCT
>JAJXXG010000301.1 GCA_021781255.1 Acidobacteriota bacterium | reverse complement strand
ACGCGACGCAAAGATTCGCCTCTTCAGCCGCGCTTGTCCAGGCTCTGGATAAGAATGTAATGCCCGTGTTGAAAGGCAGGGGCCGCTCACAACACCGCCTGGCTCGGATCCACTCATGGATCATCTCTCACAGAAGAGCTACTGCTGGTGTGGCCATTGCAGGTCTCGCACTGGCAGGAGCCGGCATCCTTTTTGCGCGCTTCCATCACAAGCCGGTAACAACCGGCAACCTGACGCTCGTCCTCGCCGACTTCGTGAACACAACCAACGAACCCGCCTTCGATAACACGCTCAATGTGGCGCTGTTTGCAAAGCTGCAGCAGTCTCCTTTTCTGAACCTGCTGCCCGATGCCAAAGTGCGCCTTGCACTACGCTACATGGGTGTGCCGGCAAACGACCGACTGACGCAAACCCTTGCCCGCCAGGTCTGTCTGCGTGAAGGCGGCCAGGCCGTCCTGCAGGGAACCATTGCCACAGGCAACAAAGGATACGAACTATGGCTCCGCGCCTACGATTGCGCCTCAGGCAAATTGATCGCAAGCGAAAGAGTCCCCGCCGATGTCCGCGAATCTGCTTTGACAGCCCTTGACCAGGCTGCAGACGGAATACGTGGGCAACTCGGTGAATCGCTCGGCTCCATTCTGCAATACGACGTCGCCCTGGAAGATGCATCCACCTCCTCGCTTGAAGCGTTGACCGCTTATTCACAGGGACTCCGGCTGACCAATGAAAAAGGCCAGGTGGCCGCGGAGCCTTATTTTGTGCGCGCGGTCAAAATCGATCCTGAATTCGCCATCGCGTATGCCCGCCTTTCCTCAATCTACGCTGATATGGGCGAGCCCGAGCGCGCGCGGGAGGCAGCCCTGCGAGCCTATGAACGTCGCGACCGCGCTTCGGAATGGGAGCGCTTCTTCATCCTCTCCTGTTACTACGCCTTCGCTACCGGCGAGTTGGAAAAGGAAATGAAGACCTATAAACAGTGGGGCAAAATCTATCCGCATGACACGGTTTGGCCCACTGGGCTCATGATCGACTACTCCTACTTTGGCCAATATGAAAATGCCGCGGAGATGGAGCGATTGCAGCTCATGAACGCCCCTGAGACCGCCGCTGCCTACGGCAACCTTGCCCAGATGTATCTGGCGATGGAACGCCCCGACGAGGCCGAGTCAATCCTGGATCAGGCGGACCAAGCCCACCTCCACGAGATCAACGTAGATTGGGAGCGATACGCGCTTGCTTTCTATAATCACGATCCGGCGGGCATGAGCGCCGTGCTGTCGCGTGCGCCTTCCTATCCCGGGCTGGAAGAAACCCTGTTCGCGCAACACGCCACCACTGAAGCGTATTACGCTCGCATGCGATCCTCGCGCGCATTCAATCAGAAAGCTTTGACCGCCGCTCTCCGCAGCGGCGACGTGGAAACCGCTGCCGTCTGGCAGGCTCGTCAGGCGTTGTGGGAGTCCGAGCTGGGCCTCCCCACTCAGGCGCGTGCCGATGTTGAGCAGGCGCTGAAGGTCGGAATGCAAAGGAAGAGCAAGACCGTGCAGATCATCGCCGCTCTGGCGGCGGCCACCGTAGGAGACGAGCCCCGAGCGCAGGCCACTGCGGCCAGCCTGGAAGAGGCCTATCCGATTGACAGCATGCTCCGCCAATATTGGATTCCGTTGATCCGAGCACGCATCGCACTGCATCAACACAAGCCGGCGGTGGCAATCAAGCTGCTTGAAACCACCAAACCCTACGAAACCGGCATGATGGATCCCCTGCCCTGCATGTACCCGGTCTTCGTGCGCGGGCTGGCGCACCTTGAGGCTGGAGAAGGCATACAGGCAGCCGCCGATTTCCGCGAGATTCTTGCTCATCGCGGATTGGTCTTGAACTATCCCACCGCTACGCTCGCGCAACTCGGCCTGGCGCGCTCGTTGTCGCAGTTGCACGATGCGGAGGGCAGCCGAAAAGCCTACCGGACACTGCTCGGACTGTGGCACGACGCCGATTCGGACCTCAGTTTACCGCGCGAAGCAGCGGCTGAGTTTCACGCCATCCAATGAAGGCAGCAAGGCATCGGCTGCTGGTAGGAAAATCCTGCACAGGCCAGATAGAATAATCTGCAGCCACTTCGCAAGCCGGGCCGGAGTCTCATTTTCATGGATGCATCCTCATCATCCGATGTCACTGCCTTACTCGTGCGACTGTCCAGTGGCGACAAGAGTGTAATCGAACGCCTCATGCCCTTGGTATACGACGAGTTGCACCGTCGCGCTTCAAAATATATGCGGCAGGAGCGCGCTTATCATACGCTGCAACCCACCGCACTGGTCCATGAGGCGTACCTGAAGCTGGTGCAGCAGCGCGAACCCAACTTCAAGAACCGCGCACACTTCTTCGCCGTAGCCGCGCATTTAATGCGCCGCATCCTCACCGATCATGCGCGCACCCGACTCACCTCAAAACGCGGCGGGGGGCAGATTTCCATTCCGATCGAGGATGCCCTCCAGCTCCGCACCGACTCTCCGGTTGGGTTGGTCGCCGTGGACGATGCCTTGCGGCTGCTGGCGACATTTGACTCCCGCCAGGAGCAAATCGTCGAGATGCGCTTCTTCGGCGGCCTTACGGTA
>JAJXXG010001296.1 GCA_021781255.1 Acidobacteriota bacterium | reverse complement strand
TGTTCAAGGGCAAGATCGGCTCGCTCAAGCGCTTCAAGGACGATGTCCGCGAAGTCACCAACGGCATGGAGTGCGGCATCGGCCTCGCTGGCTTCAGCGACCTCAAGGAAGGCGACATCATCGAAGCCTTCACCACGGAGAAGCTGGCCGCCGACCTGGGCGCGCTCACGTCAGCCAAGGCATAAAACTCCTCCAGAACCAAGAAAAGGATCCCGCTGCTCGCAATGAGTAGTGGGATCTTTCTTTGCCGCCCCCGCGGTACCTTCCCTCCATTGCGCTCCAAGCTCTCCCTGCCTGGCTGACTCTGGGCCGGGCTGACCTTGCCTTTCTTCCCCATTCCCATCGCCGCTGCGCGGAGAAGTCAGTGAACGCTTTGGTGCGTGCGAAAGAATTCTTCATTTCACCATTGATTCTTTATGCGTGCTCGTTTTTGTAATGCAAGTGGTTGGAAATCAATGCGCGAAAAAAATGTTTGACAATCGTATTGTTATCGGTTTATATTGGTGATGGAAACTACTAACTCTCAGGAGGACTTATATGCGCCGTATCCAAGTAGCAAGCGCCCTTTTATTTCCGTTGCTTTGCACCGCAGCGGCAGTCGCAAGCTCGCCCGCGACCGACGCCGCCGCTGCCTCAACCAGCACCCTGCGCGTCAGCACAGGGGTGACACCCGCAGAAGTGATCTACACCCCTCCCATCGCACTTCCCCATGACGGAACCGCCCAGGGCTTCCCCAACATTACTGAAATCGTCGTGCACATGAACGTGGACCAGACGGGCAAAGCGCAGGACGTGAAGGTTGTCCGCTCGCTCTATCCCACGCTCAATGAAAACGTGGTGAATGCGGTGCGCCAGTTCCGCTTCCGCCCCGCAAAGCTGGACGATCAGGCCGTGCCCGTGGACATGAACCTCAAGATCCAGTTGCAGCGCTAACACGCATACCAACTGACTGCTGTCTCCACCTTGTACTCCTCCATCCTGGAGAATGACCTTCCGTCAGGATGGAGGATTTTTGTTTTTGCGCGCTGCGCGCCTGAACCGAACAGGAGTCGCAGACCTGAGGGCGCTCACTTTACCCAAGGCGTAAAGCTCTTCCATAACAAGGAAAAATTGCCTGCTTCTCAACACGAGAAGCGGGCCGTTTTATTTTAATCGTCCGATTGCAAAATATCCGAACACCCCGCGTCCGCTCTCCGTCTTAGCATGTGTACACGGCGTACATCGTCCGGCTGCGGCCACGGGAGACTGCCACGTCTTGACCACCGAGGAAGAGGCTGAGTTCACGGCACTGGTTGAGCGCCAGTCGCGCTTCGTCTTTCGGGTTGCGTATGCGGTGCTGCAGAACAAGCACGATGCGGAAGACGCTGTGCAGGAGACTTTTTTGAAGCTCTATCGCAATGGCGGATGGCGCAATGCCGAGAATGAGCGCGCATTTCTGGCTCGCGTGGCGTGGCGCATCGCCGTCGACCGGCGTCCGCGCGCGGAGGGGTCAACGCTCGCGTCACTCGACGCCAGTCCGGAGATGGACCCACCGTCGCGCCAGGCGGGTCCGGAGCAGGCAGCGCTGGCTGCAAGCCGGGAGGCCACGATGCATGCTTTGATCGATGCCTTGCCCGAGGAGCTTCGTGTGCCGTTGGTACTTTCTGCTTTCGACGAATTGAATTCCCGCGCGATAGGCAAGGTTCTCGGTATCCCCGAGGGCACGGTCCGCACGCGTCTTCAGCGGGCCCGCCAGATGCTGCGCCAGAAACTCGCGACCGTGGAGGAGACGCGCTATGCCTGAGCAAGACAATCTCGATCTCCTGCTCGACTCTGCCCTGCGCACCTACGGCGACCCCGGCGCTGACTCCGGCCTCAGCGAGCGCATTCTGGCCCGTGTTGGCGCATCCAGAGAGGCTGCCTCTACCGCATCGCCACGCCGCCGTTGGCTGCTCTGGGCCATCGCCATGCCAGCCGCAGCTTGCGTGCTGCTTCTTGTGTTGTCAGGACCAAAGAAAGGTGGGGCGCCTTCGGGCCATGCAGCCGGAACGCTGCGATCGCAAAACGCGCCCGTGGTTGCCGCCCACGACAAGCAGCTACCCGACGCACGCCCGTTGCACACTCAGGCAACTGCGCGGCGCGTACCAAGAAAGCCTCATCTTGTTCAAGTTGCGGCGCACCCGGCTCCGCTGCCCAAGCTCGACGTCTTCCCCACGCCGCAGCCGCTTACGCCTGAGGAACAGGCGCTCGTTGCATTCGCCACTCAATCTCCAGAATCTGAGCGTCAGGCACTTCTGGAGGCGCAAAAGAAATCGAACGAACCGCTCCGCATCGCCGCCATCCACATTTCGCCACTCGAACCGCCCGCGCCGGGCACGAACTAAGGAGAATCCCATGCGCAAGATCACCTTCTATTGCTGCCTGCTGCTCGTTGCCCTGACCGTCGGGCATAAAGCCTTTGCTCAAGAAGCCTCCAAAGCTCCAGACGACTCCAAGGCCCAAATTACGTCGAAGGCCCCGGAGGCCCCCGTTCACTTCTACCATCTTTCATTTCTGATCCAGGAGACCGGTGCAGACGGCAAGCCCGTCAACAGCCGCACCTACACAACCAACGTCAGCACCGACCCCCAAGGTAGTTTCGGCTACATCCGCACCGGGGCCAGAATTCCAATCGCCACTACAACTGCCGGTCCGCAGAGTGGATTGCAATATCAATACGTGGATGTCGGCGTGAACATTGATATGCGACCCATTCTGGAAGTCGGGCAGCAACTCTCCATCAAACTGACTGCGGATGTGAGCAGCCTTCCCAGTCCCACGGACCCAAGCCTCCACGAACCTCCCGTCATTCGTCAAAACAAATGGCAGGCAACCGTTCTCATTCCCATCGGCAAGCCCACCGTGGTCTTCACGTCAGACTCTCTTGACAGCAAGGGTGGCATGCAGGTGGTGGTGACAGCCACGCAGATTGAATAGGTTTTTCGTGAGCAACTGAATGCAGATCAACCTTTCGCGAAGGCTCAACCTGCTGCGCTGATTGAGCCTTCGCAATGAGGGTATCTCCTACTCTGCGATGCGCAGCTCCTGCTTGCCTGCCACATCGGGAATCACAACATGCAGCGCGTGCTGCGCCGCATCGTAGCGCGTCTTCAGCGCTTCAGTTGAGCCCGACAGCTTCGCGCCGGCATGCTCTGACGGCCAGCCGTAGACGACAACCTCGATGCTCTTCCACCACGGCTTCCAACTGCCTTCGCGCACACCGAAGTCGAGCGCAACAGCGTTGCCCTCAGCCTTGCAGGTGAAGCCCTGCCGCAGGTACTCGCCCTGCTTGTAGCGGAAGGTATGTCCGTCGTCGAGATAGAGCGAGCCCTCGCATTGCGGCCCCGGATAGACGCGCAGTTCGAGCGGACCGTTGGGCGTCTCGTCCGTGCTCTGCACCAGCGGCTGCATGGGAATGATGCTGCCGCCGCGCACATAGACAGGCAGCGTTTCGAGCGTGGGGTGAATCATGTGCGGCGGCGGGAATTTGGACAGGGACTCGCCGTTGGCAACGGTGTCCGCGATCTGGGTGATGTCGGGCTGCGGTGGCTGAGGCTGCATTTTCTCGCCCGTCCAGAAGTCGAACCACGGCCCCGGCGGGTAGGCCACAGCGTAGTCATCCACCATGTCCGGCAGCGAGGGCGGCGCAATCAGAAACGAGCGGCCCAGCATGAACTCCGAATCCGCCGCGTCAAAATCGCTCGGAAACTCAAGGAAGAGCGGCCGCACCAGCGGCAGGCCCGTGCGCGAGGCCTCCTCGGCCAGCGTGTAGATGTAGGGCATGAGGCGATAGCGCGTTTCGATGTAGCGGCGGCGAATTGCCTCCTGCCGCGGACCGTGGACCCACACCTCCTGCGGCAGCGAGCCGAGCGTGGTGTGGTCGCGAAACATGGGATTGAACGCGCCCATCTCGATCCAGCGCGTCAGCAGGTCGGGCTGCGGCGAGCCGTTGAACCCGCCAATGTCGTCGCCCACCATGGAGATGCCGCTCATGCCGAGATTCAATAGCATCTGCGTGGCCAGACGCAGATGATTCCACGTGGATGAGTTGTCTCCCGTCCAGGTGAAGCCGAAGCGCTGCCCGCCTGCGTAGGTGGCGCGCGTGAGCACAAAGGGGCGCTCGTCGGGCCGCAACTTCAGCAGGCCATCGTAGGTGGCGCGCTCGTTCTCCATGCCGACGATGTTGTGAATCTCAGAATGCGTCGCGGTGCGCGTCGCAAAGCCCGGCTCATCGATGCGGTGAACCGTGTTCAAAGGCATCGTCTTATCCGGCCCATCGAAGACCGAGGGCTCGTTCATATCATTCCAGAAGCCCGCCACGCCATCCTGCACAAACTGCTTGTAGAGGCCGCCCCACCACTGGCGCGTGCTGGCGCGGGTAAAGTCCGGAAAGACCGCCGGGCCGGGCCACACGATGCCGACAAACTCGCTGCCATCGGGGTTCTTCACAAAGTTGTCGCCGGCGTGGCCCGTGTCATAGGGCATGTACCCCTGTCCCGCGACATGCGCAATGTGCAGGTCAGTGATGGTCACCAGGTGAAAGTGCTGCTTCTTCAGGTCAGCAACAAAGCCAGCAAAATCCGGGAAACGTTCAGGGTCCACGGTGAAGGGCCTGTTGCGGTACTGGTAGTCAATGTCGAGATAGAGCACGTCCGAGGGAATCTTATCCGCGCGCAGCCGGTCTGCAATCTCGCGCGCCTGCGACTCCGGCGAGTAACTATAACGCGACTGCTGAAAGCCAAGAGCCCACATGGGCGGCAGCGGCGGTTTGCCGGTGAGATACGCATAGTCTTCGACAACTTCTCTGGGCGTGGGACCGTAGATGAAGTAATAATCCAGCGGGCCGCCCTCGGAGCCAAAGCCGTAGGCGTCGCGCGCCTGCTTGCCAAAGTCAAACCAGGTGCGCCAGGTGTTGTCGAGAAACAGGCCGTAACTGCGTCCGCCGCTGATGGCCAGGAAGAATGGGATGCTCTTGTAGAGCGGGTCCGTGGCCTCCTGCGGGCCCACGTCCGTGTTCCACAGCGTATAGGCCTGGCCGCGGCGGTTGAAGAGGCCTGTCTTGTCGCCGAGACCGTAGAACTGCTCGTCGTCGGGCATCTGCTTGTAGACAGAGAAGCCCCCGAGCTTGAAGTTCGCCGGCCTGCCGATTGCGTCAGCGCAGATCACATGGCCTGCCAGATCGCTCACAACCAGCCGCAGCGGCTTGCGCTCCACGCGCACATCAAGCGCAGCGGTGCGGAAGCCGACGGAGGCCGAGTCGCTCACAGGTTGCACATGCACAGATTTCGTTCGCGCCTCGGGCAACACGGCCCATGAGGCGTCCTCAGGGAGCTGCGCGCCGGAAGCGATGCGCACACGGACAATGTCGTCGCGCAACGCCGTGATGCGCAATTGCGCCTCCCCGGCCTGAATCTGAATACCATCGGGCAGCGCCGTCGCGCCGGTGACGGCGTCCAGCTCAACGCGCGCGGCAGGTGCGGAAGTGGGCGGCTGAGCCGCCGTGGAAGTGGATTGGGTGATTGCGGCGAAAACAGTGATGCAGGCAGCAAAGCAAATGGTGGAGCGATTGATCATTTGTTTCTCCTGAACAGCAAGCCATGTTACCAATCAAGACCGGCCGCCTGCCGCGCATGGCTGTCACAGCGGATACTTCTCCGCCTCAATGCAGTGGCGGGCAACGGCGCGGCTCAGGGCCACGGTATCTGCAGGCGTAAAGCGGGCAAGCCGCCGCAGGATGGCGAGTTGCGTGCGCAGTTCGTCTCCGACGCCGCAGGCTGCCAGCACGCGCCGCGCAGCCTGCTCGGCCAGGGCCATGCTTTCGTCCGCCAGCAGAGCGGTCATCGCGGCAGCCGCGGCAGCCGAGCTTTTGCCTGAAGCCGCCAGTTTTTGCGCGCGCACCAGCGCCGACTCCAGCGCGAAGACCTGGCTGATCATGTCGGCAAGATCGGCCATGACTTCCTGCTGATCCTGCAGAGCGGTCATATAGCGCTGGCTCGCCACGCCTGCGACGAAGAGCGCGATCTTCCGGATTGCCTCCAGCACCTCGGCCTCGCGCGCCAGCGGCTCACCCGTGTCGGCGGATGAATCGAAAGACGGCGGCTGCATGACCTCGTCCATCAGCGATTTGATTTTTGTCAGCAGCGGCAGTTCACCACTCATCGCGCGCTTCATCAGCCAGCCGGTGATGATGAGGCGATTGATCTCGTTGGTGCCTTCAAAAATCCGGTTGATGCGCGCGTCGCGATAGAAACGCTCGGCAGGGTAATCCTCCACGTAGCCGTAGCCGCCCATGGTTGCGACCAGTTCGTCGGCTATAAGCGAGAGCATCTCAGACCCATAGACCTTGAGGATCGAGCATTCAACGGCGTACTCCTCAATGCGGCGCTGCATCTGGCGCGCGTCCTGCGCCTGCTCCGGGGCGAGCTGCGCCAGATTTGCGTCAATCATTCCTGCGGTGCGGTAGGCCATGCTTTCGGCGGCGAACAGGCGCGTGGCTCCGGCAGAGATCTTGCGCTGGATGAGGCCGAACTCCGCAATGGGCTTGCCGAATGACGTGCGCTGTTTGGCGTAGCGAATCATCTCAGCCAGCGCATGGCGCGCCCCGCCCACACAGGCCACGCCTAGCTTGAAGCGGCCCATATTCAGCACGTTGAAGGCGATGTGGTGGCCTTTGCCCGGCTCGCCCAGCAGGTTGGCGGCAGGCACCTTGCAGCCATCAAGCACCAGCGGGCAGGTGGATGAGCCGCGAATACCCAGCTTGTGCTCCTCTGCGCCGACAGTGAGGCCGGGCGTGTCGCGCTCGATGAGAAACGCGGAGAATTTCTCGCCGTCAATCTTGGCAAAGACCGTATAAAGACCCGCGATGCCGCAGTTGGTGATCCACATCTTTTCGCCGTCGAGCGTGTAGTGGGAGCCGTCCTCTGAGAGCGTGGCGCGGGCGCGAATGTTCATCGCGTCGGAGCCGGAGCTGGCCTCAGACAGTCCGTAAGCGCCGATGAACTCGGCGGTCGCAAGCCGGGGCAGGTAGCGCTGCTTCTGCTCCGGCGTGCCATACCAGACCAGCGGCAACGTGGCGATACCGATGTGCGCGCCAAAGGCCGTGGAGAAGCTCGCCAGCACCGACATGTGGTCGGTAATCAGCGTGGAGCTGACCTTGTCCAGCCCCATGCCGCCGTACTCTTCGGGGATGTCGATGGCAGTCAGGCCCAACTCGCCGGCCTTGCGCAGCAGCGCTGGAAGCACGCCCGGCTTCTTGGCCTCGATGTCGGCCGCGGCGGGCAGAACTTCTTCGCGGGCAAACTGGGCAGCCGTGGCGGCAATCTGGCGCTGCTCCTCCGTCAGGTCCTCCGGGGTGAAGACCTCAGCAGGTTTGCGGGATTCAAGAAGGAAACTGCCGCCAGCAGCGGCCAGAACAGCGGAAGATGAAAGAGCGGAATTGGGCACAGCAGTCTCCTGACTCTGCCCACCTTACGCCTGCGGCTCGGCTGGCGGCAACACCGGCGAGTGAGCATTTAATCGTTGACAATGCTGTGAGAGAGCTACATGCGCAATGATAGGTATAAGCTTCAAGAGCCTTTGGAAGCAGCACTGATGGACGGGGAAGCCAGGAAATGCGATTCGAGTGCCTGACAACAATGGCGGTATTTAGCGTTTGCGTCGCAACTTGCTGCGCCCAATATCAGGTTCTGCCCGGCAAAGCCGATGCGGACGGCTGCTTTCCAAAAACACCCGCCAGGATTTGCCTTGAATCTTCCGGCAGAGCTCACTGCTACGCTCCGCCGGGCGATAAGAGTTACATCTTTGGTCTTGAGCCGAAGGCCACGCCCGTAGGGCAGTTCAATGGACACCAACTCACCTTGTTCACTGCGATGTTCTCCGGTTGTGGCAGCGGCACATTGACCGACTTCGCACTGCTCACCGTCAGGGATGGAGAATTCGTCAATCTTCTACCCCGGGTGCGGCTCACAAACCAGAGTGAATATAAGCTGTGGAGCCTACCGCAATTCTCAAAGCTTCCGATTCTTCTGACCGCGGATTTCATTTGGGACTTCGAGACAATGCAGAAATCAAACTTTAATGAGGAAACGCACTTTGCGTCACATCGCTATCACATCGAAGTCTTCGCTTTCGACGCAAGGAGCGGCCGATACCTCCAGAAGGTCCACTACGAGACAACGAAGAAGTATCCCGGTCTGGATGAGGCAGACAAGATCCGAGTTTTGGATCCGGAGAAACCAGTGATCCTGGCCAAGTTGGCTCAAGCTCGCTGAAGGGGCGTGGGACCGAACGGTTCGCGGTTGCTTTAGGAGAATCCAGTCACGCGGCCGCTGCGCTTCTTGCGCGAACTTCAAGGACCGTGCCTTCGATCTTCTGGAGATAGGCGATCATTTCGAAGAGATTCCTCGCCTGCGGGTTCCCGGCAGGACTGAGCATTCGCATCAGGCTCTTGGGAGAGCGGCCGAGAGCTGCCCCGAGCTTGGGAAAGCCGACTGTTCCGTTGATGTACTCGCGCAGGACCGATTTGGCGGTTTGCATATCGCCTTCCATCATGCGAGCGACCGCCTCACATAGAAATGCCCGTCGAAACTCGTTGTTTGCCAGTTCTTCCCGGACGGTCTCTTTGAAGCTCCGTGTTAGCGCCATCTATTCCTCCCGCTTTCGCCGCTTGTATGCAACCCAACAAGCCTGGGCCTCTTCAATGTCTGCCTGCTGCCGCTTCTTGGAACCGGCGCCAAGCAGAATCACCAGCCGTTCCCCATCCCTGCCAAAGTAGATTCGATATCCGGGACCGAAATCCAGCCGCAACTCCGAAACACCCGACCCAATTCCCTTCGCTGCGGAGAAATTGCCGCCCTCCATTCGCAGTACCGCGGCCAAGACTCTCGCTTTCACGCCCGCATCCAGGCCGGAGACCCATCGGCCAAAGGGATTCTTGCCTCCAGCGTCAATGTATTCGACGATTTCGATCACTCTTTATGGTAACACATGCGTTACCCAACTTCCAGCAAGTCGAGGCCGTCCGACCACTACCGCCTGGCTGGAAAGAGGCTTCGCGCGCAGACGCTCACCTGCGCCCATCGCGTACAATTCCGGTATTACGGTCGTGGAGGCCCTATCCTGTTCGCCCCGCTAGTCGCCAGCCTGAATCTCTCCGCCAGCCTGCTTAGCGGCGTGCCCGTGCGGATAGCCGCATGGATGACATTTGCGCCCCAGAACGGCCTGCGCCACTACTTGAAAATGCAGTATGCCGACCAGACCTTCAGAGGGCTTTACCACTGGAACTGGTTTGACCTCGCACTGCTCATTCCCTACTTCGCGGTGATGATTGTGCTGGCTCTTTACGGCATTCACCGCTACACGCTCTGCTACCTCTATTTCAAGCACCGCAAGAACTACAATCCAAACCCACCGCAGCACTTCGAGGAGCTGCCTTTCGTCACGGTGCAACTGCCCATCTTCAACGAGCAGTTTGTGATTGACCGGCTGATCGAGGCGGTCTGCGCCATGGACTATCCGCGCGAAAAGCTGGAGATCCAGGTGCTGGACGACTCGACCGACGAAACCATTGAGGTGGCGTCGAGCACTGTGGCCCGCTACGCCGCGCTGGGCCATCCCATCGTCTACATCCACCGCACCAACCGGCATGGCTACAAGGCCGGCGCGCTGGACGCTGGGCTCAAGGTGGCCAGGGGCGAGTTTGTGGCCATCTTCGACGCCGACTTTGTGCCGCCTGCCGACTGGCTAATGAAGGTGATTCATCACTTTGCCGAGCCGGAGATCGGTATGGTGCAGACGCGCTGGACCCACCTCAACCGCGACTACAGCCTGCTGACGCGCATTGAGGCCATCCTGCTGGACGGCCACTTTGTGCTGGAGCACGGCGCCCGTGTTCGAAGCAACGACTTCTTCAATTTCAACGGTACAGCCGGCATGTGGCGCATCCAGGCCATTACAGATGGCGGCGGCTGGCAGCACGACACGCTCACCGAAGATACCGACTTGAGTTACCGCTCGCAGATGGCCGGCTGGCGCTTCAAGTACCTGCCGGAGATCGAGTGCCCGTCCGAGCTGCCCATCGAGATGACCGCCTTCAAAACGCAGCAGGCGCGCTGGGCCAAGGGCCTTATCCAGACCAGCATCAAAGTGCTGCCCATGATGTTCAAGTCGAATGTGCCGCGGCGCATCAAGATTGAGGCCGTCTACCACCTGACCGCCAACCTCAGCTATCCGCTGATGATTATCATGACCGCTCTGCTGATGCCGGCCATGATTGTGCGCTTCTATCAGGGATGGTTCCAGATGCTGCTGATTGACGTGCCGCTGTTCACCGCCTCCAGCTTTTCGATTGCCGTGTTCTACGTGGTAAGCCAGCGCGAGCTCTACCCAAAAGGCTGGATGAAGACCTTCCTGTATCTTCCGCTGCTGATGGCGCTCGGCATCGGTCTCACGGTCACCAACACCAAGGCCGTGATGGAGGCGCTGCTCGGCATCAAGAGCGCGTTTGTGCGCACGCCCAAATACCGCGTCGCGCAGAAAGGCGAAAAGTCCCAGGCCGCCAAGTATCGCAAGCGCCTGGTACTCGCTCCGTGGATTGAGCTGGCCATCGGCGCTTACTTCTTCCTGTGCATCCTCTACACCTTCTCCAATCAGAACTACTTCACCGCGCCA
>JAJXXG010000582.1 GCA_021781255.1 Acidobacteriota bacterium | reverse complement strand
TTCCATTTCTTATTCAGCGCCAGCCGCTTCATCTGCTGGCGAACATCCGTGGGCGGCGCTTCCAGCACCGTGGTATCTCCTGCGCGGAATCCTGCACGCAATTCGCCCCAGCGCAGACCGCGAAGCATCAGATAAGGAGCCGGGCTGAACGGTTCGCGCTTGCGAAGAAACGCTGCCGCTGCTGCAATGCTGGCAATGGCCTGACGACGATCCGCGGGTTCTGCCGCGGAATAGATCGCCACGCCGCCGGAAGCAGCCACTGCCTCTCCTTCTTCCGAAGCAGATTCGGCAGCCGGCGCATTCTCTGCAACAGGTTCTTCTTCAACCGGATCCGGCTCCTTCTCTCTTTTCTTTTGCAACAGAGAATGAACGGTCTGTCGGACATCGGTGATTGACTTCTTGAGCTTGACGAAGGATGGCGCATCATCCTCAAAGGCTTCGTCGCAATGCTTTTCCAAACGCTCCAAAATTTCCATGGATGCATCAAGATCCTTCTCGGCTTGCACGTAGAAGGTCTTGGGGGTCTCTGCAAAATCCTTGTCGAAGGTTTCCGGCGCGATCTTGCCGCCCTCAATCAATTTGTTGCGAGCTGCGCGCTCCTTGTCCGTCTTGGCCTGATCCTCAAAGCCGACGACCCGCGAGTCGCGGTAAATCAGAGTGGAATAACCGCTCCGCGTAAGCGGAACAGACTGCAACGGAATGTCAAGCATCGATCCTACCCAGGCCAGCGGACGCGCGCGCAATTCGCGATCTCCATCCTCGATGACCGGGTATACCGTCTCCCAGAAGTCGTTCAGCAGGCGATAGCAGAGTTCGAGCCCCTGACGCAAACCTCCAAAACCATCGGTTCGAATCAGAGCCTCTGTAAGCCATGCCGCCAACTGGAGGTCTTTGGAAACCGTGGCAATTGAATCCTGTGCGAGCTTGACCACGAATGGGAAGTTGGCCGTTTTGCGTTCGGATTCCCAGGCGCCCTGAGCCAAATCATCGTCTTGACGACGAGCTTCCTTGATCTTGTCGTGGATCAACAGTTTGTTGTCATAGCGCAGGTCTATCCCGCTCGGATTATCGCCGGGAATGGGAGCAAGAATATCTTCACGTAATTGCATAGGAATTGAGCCCCTGCCGAAGAATCAGTTCTGCTGATCAATGGGCCCATCAGCGGCATGGGCGAACTCGATCGAACGGACTTCAAGGAATGGTATCTCCTCGCCGTCGACCAGGAGGATCTTTTGGCCGGTGGGATATTCCCGCCCTTCTTCGTCCGCCGTCCAATCCGTGACTCTACCGAGCCAGACTTGTTCATCCGGATGCTTCCAGGAGAACGGATAGATCGCCGGCAGAAGTACCTCTCCCAGGTCCATTCCCTTGAATGACGAGGCGGCCTGCACCAGCGCAGGCGCCCAGAGCGTGTCCCGCAGTTTTTGCGGCGCGGACATCTGGACTGAGGTCAGATGCTCGAACGGGATCCAGACATAGGAACCCGCCGCAAAGACTTCCAGGCGTGCCCCGATATCGGGATCCGCATCGCGCAGATCGGTAAACGGCTTGCCGTTCAAGGTACCTTTGGGCGACGAGGGCGCGCCAGTCGGAAACGTTTGCGTCTGGAAGAGTTCGTGCCGAGTCTTTTCCGCGTGCAGGGCCGCGTAGTAAACAATGGCGCCGGTCTCTGCGTCCACCCCGCCCGAGGCCAACACCGCCAGCTGCTTTTCTGCCCGAGCGTATTCCCCTGCGAAGCAAAGCAGTTCAAAAAGAAACGTGCGCTGAGCGACATCAGAGGGGCGCTCACGCAAATATGCCGTGAGCGCCTTCTCTGCTTCCCGCACTTTTCCTGCTGCAAACAGTTCTCTTGCGGTCAGTGACACCGTATCTCCCGCTTACTCTTTCGTTACCACACTACAAGCTTCTGCAAGTCGTAGCCCTTGTCGACAAAGCCGGACAAGGAACCAGTATCGTTCTCCGGATTGTAGCTGACCTTCGCCTTCGCAAAGGCAAAGCTGATAGATTCCACCGGATTTTCGCTAGAGCCGGATACCTGCCACGAAGTGATCAGCGCCTCGTGCAGCTCAATCTTGAAGTAGTCTTCCTGCTTGTCGCCCATGGGTTTGTCGTAGAAGATTTCTACCTTCTGCAGGATATTTCCGGTGACGCAGTCATCGAAAATCAATGGGGTTGTTTTGTCGGCCACCTTCATGATGGTAAGGTCTTGGATGTTTGCACGTCCTGAACGAGTCTCCTTACCGGATGAACCAGCACCCATTGTTGACTGGTTGGAGGCGCCAAAGCTGAAGCTCATAATGTCAATTGCGTTTGTCCTGCTCGCGCTAGGCCCAGGACGGCCTTCAATTACCAGATATGCATTAACTGCCATGTCATCGATCTCCCTAGGTATTGGGGTGATACCACATTCTCTGTTGCGGATTGCAGGCCCATACGGGCCCGCATCCAGTCACCTTGAAAAGGACTACTTGGCCGCTGCAGGCAGATCCGCTACCAGCCGCAGAGACACCGTGAGCTCGTCCAGCTGGAAGTGCGGACGAAGGAAGGCCACGGCGCGATAGCATCCGGGCTTGCCCGGAATCTCCGTCACGTCGACGCGCGCTTCCCGCAGCGGACGCGCAGCCTTGGTTGCCGGCGACGCAGAATCATCCGGGGTAACGTACTTCGTGATCCAGCGATTCAGGAAGGTGCTTGCTTCCTCACGAGACATGAAGCTGCCGATCTTGTCGCGCATCATCGCCTTGAGGTAATGCGCAAACCGCGAAACCGCCATGATGTACGGCAACTGCGTTGCCAGGCGGGCGTTCGCATTGGCCGCATCGGTGTCGTAGGTCTTCGCCTTCTGGCAGCTCTGAACACTGAAGAATGCCGCGTAATCGGTTCCCTTGCAGTGCACCAACGGCACAAATCCAAGGTCAGCCAGCTCTTTCTCGCGACGATCCGTGATGGGCACCTCGGTCGGGCACTTCATGGCCACATCGCCCTCGTCGGTAGCGAAGTTGTGGGTCGGCAGACCCTCAACCAGGCCGCCGCCTTCCACGCCACGCATGGCAACGCACATGCCATAGAGCGAGAACGACTGCGTCATCTTGCTGCCAAGAGAATAGGCCGCATTCATCCACAGATACTTGGAGTGATCCGTGCCATCCACATGCTCTTCATACACAAACTCATCGATCGGCTTCGTGTCCGCGCCATACGGCAGACGGCCAAGCGTGCGAGGAAGCGCAAGGGCTACGTAGCGGGAATCCTCACTCTGACGGAAGGACTTCCACTTCGCATACTCGGTGCTGTCGAAGATCTTGGCCAGGTCGCGCGGTGCATCCAACTGCTGGAAGCTATCCAGATTGAGAAGATCCGACGATGCCGCACTCAGAAATGGCGCATGGGCCTGAGCGGCCACATGCGATACGCCTTCGAGCAACGCCATATCCTCGGGGCTCTTGCCGAAATCGTAATCGCCGATCAGCGCGCCGAAGGGAGCGCCACCGAACACACCGTATTCCTCTTCGTATACCTTTTTGAACAGCGCGCTCTGATCGAACTCCGGAGCCTTCTCAATGTCGCGCAGCAATTCTTTCTTGGTCACGTTCAGGACGCGGATCTTGAGGCCAACCCCGGTCTCGCTGTTGTCCATCAGGTACTTCAGACCGCGCCAGGATCCCTCAAGCTTCTGGAACTGGGGGTGGTGCAGAATCTCGTTCAGCTGCAACGACAGAAGGTGATCAATCTGCGCAATGCGCGCGTTGATCATCATTTCCGCGTCGCGCGCGATGGTCATGGAACCATCGAGCACCTGGGCAACAAACTCTTTCACCAGGTTCTTGCCGCGCTCACGCGAAGCGGCCTCAACACCGAAACGCCCCTGATCCACAATCTGGTCAAGCAGGCTCGCTTCCTGAGTCTCGGCAGCCACCGCCGCCTGTTGATTTGCAAGTGTCTCAGCCATTGGAGCCTCCTTCGTTCGCGCCGATCTCGCCCTTCAGCTTGTCCAGCTTCTCGGTATTGCCAACGGCTTCCAGCAGCAGCTCTTCGAGCTTGTCATTCCCCTGGAGGGAGCCACGAAGGTCGGCCAGCTTGGTGCGGAGATCGAGAAGCTGCTTGAGCGGCTTGACCTGCTTGGCTACGTTGCCCGGCTCAAAGTCATCCATCTTGCGGAACTTGAGATCGACCTTCAGCTGCGCAGCATCCGGCTCATCGCTCAGCTTGTTCTCCACAGCAAATGAGAGATGCGGCTTCATCCCGTCGAGAACGGAATCAAAGTTGTCTGGATTCACCTCGACAAACTTGCGATCCTTGAGCCTGGGAAGCGGCTGCTCGGGATTCCCGGTGAAATCACCGAGGACTCCCATAACGAAAGGCAACTCTTTAATCTCGATGGCGCCGCCGACTTCGACGTCATAGGTAATCTGAACCCGCGGAGGACGTACCCGGTCCAGCTTGTGCTGCGCACTTGGTCTAGCCATAGTTCCTTCCTTTGACTGATTGTGAACGACGACAGGGTTGTGTGAAACGCGAAACGTTTCCGACAACGACACAGCCTGGAACACAGCTGCTCCAGTGCGTGAATCTGTTAACTTCTGCGAGGAACCGACCCTTGGGGATTGAGAGACATTCAAGCAACAGCAGACTGCCCTGTTGCAGCCCGCTCTAGTTGATACCATAGGCGCCATACAGGGTCAAGACAATTTGTATGCGTGCCCAAACCAATGGGTCGCGACATCGCGATTGCCACGCCCCTGGATGACTCTGCTGCCTGGCTTGGGAAATGCCGCTTCTCCAACGCTTCGTACCGCCCGACGACGCGAGACCTGAATTGCTATGCCGCAAACGATGGCCGCCTCAATCAACTCAAGTTATTAGATAAGCAATATGAGGCAAGAAACACAAAGCAAAGATAGCGGGAGAACTGCCCTACAGACGCTGCTCTTGATGATAATGTTGGAGCAATGCTAGTTCCCCTCTCGATTGAAGACTCCAGGAAGCTGCTGGCATTCTTTCAGAACGCCGGCTATTCCGAAGTGAACATTAAAAAACAGCTACGCCCAGCCGAGCTGCCGTCGCGGCGACTGCGGAATGAGGCGCGGCTGATGGATCGCACCGCCGAACCGACACTGCTGAATACTCTGCTGCGCTGGTTTTGGATTGGGCTTGCCCTGGATAAGAGCCAAGTCGCCGACATTGTGCCGGAAGAGATGCTCCGGCTGATGACGGATTGCGGCCTGCTCGAGTTGGCGGATGGGATATTGACTGCGAAGGCAATGCTGGTACCCACTGTGGACTTTCTGGTTGCCGCCGATCATCCGAAGGCGATTGAGCGGGGTGAGTCCGAGATGGTGCTGTGGCCAAATCCTACGAGCAAATTCCTGGCGAACTTTTCCATACGCCGGCACTCGGGCGCCACGCTCGACCTCGGCACGGGAAGTGGCATCCTCAGCCTGGGCGCCTCAAAGTTCAGCGATACGGTGGTCGGAACGGATCTAAACCCGAGGGCATCTTCTTTTGTACAGTTCAATGCCCGGCTGAATGGCATTGAGAACATTGAGGCGCTGACGGGCGACCGCTTCGCTCCGGTGAAAGATCGGCGATTTGATCTGATACTGACCAATCCGCCGTTCTTTATTACGCCCCGGCAGGGCTATCTGTTTTGCGAAAACGAGCTGGAACTCGACGAGCTCTGTCGCCGCATCGTGAAAGAAGCACCAGCGTATCTGAACGAAGGCGGCTACCTTGAGATGCTCTGCGAATGGGCCCAGGTTGCGGGACAGCCATGGGAGGAGCGTATTGCAGAGTGGGTGCGCGGCATCGGTTGCGATGCATGGGTCATGAAGGGAATGACGCAGGACCCCGCGGAGTACGCCCAGCGCAGGATTGCTGAAATCACGGAGAACCCCGGGGACGATGCCCGGTTATTCGACGGATATATGGCCTACTATCGCGAACTGCAGGTGGAAGCAATTCACGACGGGGTCATTGTGCTGCGCAAACGCGATGGAGACAATTGGATTCGAATCGAGGAGGTGCCCAAGACTGCTTCCGGCGACATGGGAGAGACGATCCTGGCCACGTTCGCGGCTCGAGATATATTGCTGAAGCTACAGGACGACGCTGCCCTGCTTGCTGCACGGCCGCGGTTGTCGGAATTCGCCCGACTCGAACAGGTATGCATGCCGTCCAATGGGTGCTGGGCGGCAGAATCGATCAATCTACGCCTCACGCGGGGATTCCCCTTCCAGCTAAAGGTGCAGCCCCTGGTTGCGGATTTCCTGGCGACATGCGACGGGAATCGGACCGCGGAAGAAGCCATACGCGCATTTGCAGCAGTGGCCAATGCGCCCGTGGAGATCGTTCAGCGCGAGTCGCTGGCCATGATGCGTACCCTTATCGATCGCGGCTATATGGTGATCCGCGAACCATAGGGATCACTTTGCAAATGAGGTGGCGGCTGGAAGTAATGCCATCTTTTATGAAACACTTGAAGTTGGCAAACCGTATTCAGATCGGAGTTCCAGGGGTTACTTCATGGCTAAATTGACGGGGAATCTGAAGATCACTGCTCATCCTGCAACAGAGACAGAAAAGGCCCATTTTGAGCTTGTCTTTGTGCCGTATGCGGGGCGCCTGAACACGAAAGTGGTCAAGGTAAGCAGCCACGACGACCTGGTTTCCCTGCTGATTGATCTCAAGCTGGATGAGGACGATGCCTCCAAGTGGGCTGGCCGCGCACGCGCACAGGGTGTGGTGCTCATTGCCAGCTTTGAGCGGGCAGATTCTTTACTGAAAGAAAACGGGCTCCTGGCTTAGCCAGCAGCCCACTCCGTCCTAATTCGAACAGGCCACTCTCGCCCTATTTCGCCTTAATCGCGAAGATCACCACGACAATCAAAATGATCAACAGGAAGGTGTTCACCACCAGCAAAAGGGGGAGCATCTCCTGCAGCTTGCTTTTCGGAGCCGCAACGGCCGGTGCAGTCACCTTCGGCACCGGCACGTGTAGCGGCGCTATTCCGGGCACCTGCAATGGTGCCTGCGCCGCATGGACCGATGCGTGAGGCATCTGTGGCATGGGCGCTGACGCATGGGCAGAAATGGGATGCGCAGGATTAGCCTGCACGGCAACGTTCATCTGCATGGGCGGCACCACCGGGGGCTGCACGCTCATGTTGATCCCCATAGGCGGCATCGCTATCGGCGCCGGTGCTGGCGCGGATGAATGTGCCGGTGGCTGAGCCGGAGCACTCGTCGCATCCTTGATCGCGCTGCCGGAGATCATACGCGTGAACTCGCCCGGCCCGGTACTCACAGCCGGAGGAGGCGCTTCCGCGAGCTCCATATCGCTTGGCGGTGGCGCTAGCGGCGGAGGCGTCGGGACAGTCTCTGAAAGTTGCTGGATCAGCCGCGTAACGCTGCCTGCCTGAGAGCCGGATGGCGCAACCGGCGGCGGCGGCGCGGGCGTAAACGAAGGGAAAGGCTGTGCGGGTTGCGGCTTAGCCTCAGCCGAATAGCCCCCGGGAGTAGCCAGCGACGCAAGTAACCCTGTTGCGCTGGACGGGCTGGAACCATGACCGGCTGACCCGCTGGATGTATCAAAGCTGGGCTCGCTTGGCCACTTGAACTCTTCCGGCGGCTTCGGCGGCAACGGTGCCGGCGCTTCGAACTCGGGAGTACGGGGCGCAGGAGCAGGGCTTGGTGCCGAAGGCTGGGCCTGGAAGAACTGGGTAAAGCTTCCCGCAGCGGATGCGGAATCTGATACGCCCGGGGAGGAAAATCCCTTCATGCGCGAAGGCTCGCTGGCGCGCGGTGTATCCGCGGGGGCAGCGGGAGCCGGTGGCACAAACGGTGTCACTCTTGGGGTCTGCTGCGCGGGCGCGGGGTCCGACTGCTTGAGAAAGATTCGCGTAAACTCTCCCTGCGAAGATGCGGCCGGGGCAGGCTTCGGTTCAGGGGGCGGAACGACATGCTGAACAACCGGAGGCGCAGGCGGCGCTGCTGGCCGCTGCGGCTCGCCAGCAGAGATTGCCTGAAAAAGCTTTGTAAACTCACCGGGAGCGGACTTCGGAGGCTCTGCTACCTTTGGCTCCGCGGGCAGCGGTGCGGCATACCCGGCAGGTTGCTCCAACGGGAATGCAGGCGGGGCGGCAGCGGCGCTCTGTGCGGTTGTAACTGCCGGAGGGTTCTCGGCTGCGCTCTTGGGAGCCGCATCCGGCTCATCCCCAAAGGCACTCAAAAACATCGCGGTCGCGCTGAGGGGTTCGTTCGCAGGTGCCGGCTGATTCTCGGGTGTCCAATCTGGCTTTGTCATGGAAGGGGTGTCCTCTATCAATTATTGGGGCACCAGCAATTTCAAAGCTTACACGGGCAGCATTCTTGCGTAAAGAAAAATGACTGTGCCGGGATTGCTGCCGAGCTGCCCTCAAACCCCGCCCTGAACAACATATTGAGAAAGCAAGAACGGCAGCGGAGATTTATTTCTTGCCCACCGCGGCTTGAGGTATATTTGTGGTGGTTTCCCGCCGGGTCGTAGCAGTTCTCTCATCTCTCATTCTTTTATCCGCAGTTAGAGGCTTCCCTATGGAGATTGCGGATTACGCACAGGCAGCAATGAGGAAACAACCATGAACGCGATTCCATCCCGCACTTACAGTCTGGCATCCTGCTACGAAAATGCAATTACTACAATTCTTCGGCTTGGCGCACTGCAGCAGCAGGCGGCGCCCAATGCCCAGAGCTTTCGCACCAGCATTCGAGCCGCTCTAAAGACGGCGATGGAGCAGGCCAAAGTCTTGGGCTATTCAAGCGAGATGAACCAGAACGCATTCTTCGCGGTTGTGGCCTTGCTGGATGAAAGCGTGCTCAGGCTGCAGAGTCCGGCGTTCGCGGAGTGGGCCCAACGCCCCCTGCAGGAGGAACTCTTTGGGCACAACAGGGCCGGCGAGGTCTTCTTCGACAATCTGCGCGGATTGCTTGCTAAGCCGGACTCACAAGAGGTCGCAGACGGCCTGGAGGTCTATGCCATCTGCATGCTGCTCGGCTTCCACGGAAAATACGCGCTCAGCCTTGCCAGCACGGATCTGTTCTCGCAGCAGGCGGCAGGCGCCGCACAGCGGCCCACCATCAGCGGTGAAGTACAGATGCTGATTCGCCAGGCGCGCGAGAAGATTGAACGCATTCGCGGGCAGGCACAGTTCCTGCGGCAGGCGCCACCGCCTCCACCCATTAAGCAGACCGCAGGCGTGGATAAGTGGAGCCGCGGTTTGGGCATTGCCGCCATCTGCCTGCTTGCGCTGGCTGTTGTCACGTTTGTCGGCTTCTGGATTGCCCTGAGTTCCGGGGCGTCACACATCTCCTAGTCACGGTTTTTCCCGGGGGTAGCACTTGCTCGTCTATCTGCTTGCCTTTGCTGTTTTGCTTGTCGCCGCCTTGCTGGCGTTCGGCATGGCATCTCTCCTGCATCTGCACGGGACATCTCTCATCGTCTTCGTTGCGATCCTCATTGTGCTTGGAGTGGCCGCCGCAGTGCTGATTCTGGTCCTGCACTTCCGCGCCAAGAAGAAAGACGAGCAGGCCGGGGATGCGCCTGCGGGCGAAGGGGCAGGAGAACTTGACCTGCTGCTGAACGATGCCAACCGCAAGCTGCGCGAGTCCCAGCAGGGACAAAAGACGCTTGACCTGCTGCCCTTGATCTACGTCATCGGCGAACCGGGCTCTGCGAAGACCACCATGGTGATGCGCTCAGGACTGAATCCTGAATTTCTTGCCGGCATTCTGCCGCAAGAGGGCGAGATGCAGGCGACGCCGATGGTCAACGTGTGGTTTACCCAGCAGGCCGCCGTTGTGGAAGCCGGTGCCGGCGTTCGCCAGAACAGCCAGCTCTTTGCACGGCTCATCCACAAGACCCGGCCCAGTGCCTACCGCTCAGCGTTTGGCTCCGGCGCCGCATCGCGTGCTGCCGTGGTTTGCATAAGTGCAGAGCAGCTGGTTGCGACGGATGGTGGCGCATCACTGCAGGCCGCCGCGCGCACAACCGGCGCGCAACTCCGCGAGATCAGCCGCCTGCTTGGGACTCCGATCCCTGTCTATGTCATCGTCACCAAGCTGGACCGCGTTCCCCACTTCGATGAGTTTGTCCGCAATCTCTCGAATGAGGAGGTTCGGCAGATCCTCGGCGCTACCCTGCCCAAACTCGACGCCTCTGCCGGAGTCTACGCGGATAAGGCATCTACAGAGCTTGGCAACGTGCTGGATGGGCTTTGCTACACGCTGGGAGAGTTTCGCGTGGAAATGTTGGCGCGCGAAACGGATCTCAAGAACTCCCCCGGCGTTTATGAGTTCCCACGCGAGTTTGGCAAGCTGCGCAAGAATCTGAACAGCTACCTGGTGGAATTGTGCAAGCCCAGCCACTTAAGCGCCAACCCCTTCCTGCGGGGCTTTTATTTCACCGGCATCCGCGCACAGCTTGTGGAACGGATGTCCGCGCCGGCTGTCGCTCAAGAGCAGCCGCTGCAGAACGCGGGCGCAACCCAGTATCTGAATATCTCAATGGCCACGTCTCCTGCGCAGAGCCGCCCTGCCCAGGGAGTAAAGATCACCACGCGGGTGCCGCAGTGGACCTTCTTGTCCCGCCTCTTCCCTGAGACCATACTGGGCGACAAGAGCGCACTCTCGGCAACACAGCAGACGGCCCCGGCCCGTCAGATCG
>JAJXXG010000631.1 GCA_021781255.1 Acidobacteriota bacterium | reverse complement strand
GCGAGCACTCCCGTGAGAGCCGCGATCGCAAAAAACATTCCGATCTCGATGTATTGAGCAGCTTTGTACTGTGGCTCGAAATTCCAAGCCATCATGATGTGCGGAATATAGGAGACCCCGGCCAGAGTGGCAGCAGCCAGGCCTCCCTTCCAGCCAAACCATAAGGCGGCAAGCAAAATCGGAATGTAATAAGCACGCTGCAACAGAGAGTGGACCCATACATAGCTGACGGGTGTGTTGTAGTGCAGCAGCGCGACGGCGGCGATTGCCGCTGCCAGAATTGCCGCGCGCTGCCAGTTCTTGGCCGATACTCTCACGAGCGCGATTTTAGCATCGGAGACGGAATCTCCTTCATGACGTCGATTACGTCACAAGGCCAATTCCCCAGATTCCTCAGTCCTTCGCATGAGTTGATCTCTCTGCAGCCGCTGCAGTGCGCCTGTTCCAAATGCGCAAGTGCGATGGCGGATTTGCGGCAGCATGGGTGATCGCGGGATCGTTCAAGAATAGGCTATTCCTCGATTTTCAAGAGTTATCTGTCTTTACCTTTTCGCGCTCAATTGCCACGGGAAGCGCACTCTCTGTCGGGGCTGTCTGTCTGCAATGTGCTTTGGCTGCTGCTGATAGTAAGCGCGGTCTCGTGGTTAGAGGGAAAGTGGGAAGAACGAGTTATTGCGTGACAACTCCGTTTGTGACCGCGCGGCCAGCTGAGCGATCAGGCTCAATCCGCAGGGGAAGATCGCTTACACCTGGCTTTGAAAAGACTGCATGTTTGGGTCTCAGTCTCCTCAGCGGTCCGGAATCGTAGGTTTTTAATATCCGCGTATCGATCGTCACGGCATTACCATCGCCCACTGCGTTATCTATCCAGGTATCGACGAATATCGCGAATAGGCGCTTCTCATCCGCGATCGAGAAAAGATCATGGCACTGCTTCCCGCTGCATTGAAGTATCACCGCGGTCAACTTGCGTTGCTTCGTCGAAATCGCACACCTGTGATCATTCTCTTTCTCACTGCGTGCGCCGCGGGGATGAGTTTGGCGTTTGTTCAGACGGCTAACTCCGATGCCGCGAAGTTGGCCTTTATCCAGGCTCAAGCCAGCCCCGTTGCGATCCGCATTCTGGGAGACCCCCTCCGTCGCGACCATCTCGCTTTCGGTGACGTTGAAACTCACGGCTCGAAAGGTGAGGCGAGCGTGTGCCTCGCAGTCTATGGACCTCGCGGCAGCGGGAGACTCTACGCCGACGCTGTCAGGCTGAACAGAGGCTGGCAACTGATTTCGCTGGATCTGGAGCTTCCCGGTCATGCCGGAAGACTGAATCTTATGCCGATCCAATCCACTGTCCTCCGGTGATGCGGATTTGGCTTCTCTCCTTCTCTGAACTTCCTGAAAGACAAATATTCCGTCCGCCCACGAGCGATGGTGATGGTCGCTGATTAGGTCCCGATGGTCGCAGCCTCTCTCCACTTGTTTGGCCCTTTCCAGCCACGATTGCCTTATATGAGGCAACCGGCACCAACCGACGCACCTTTTGCGCCTTCGCCGTTTCAGATATTTCCTTTGCGATCAGATATTTGCGCACTTGCCTGCCGCGACCATATTTGGCAGGACAACTGCATTGAAGAAGGACGAAGGCAATTTGAAACAGGGGAGAGCAACCATGAAATTCACTTTTAAAGGAATTCTTTTTACCGGCATCCTGGCGATGAGCGCCAACACCGTCCTAATCGCACAGACCAGCAATCCCTGGTTCGAGGGATGGTACCGCGCGAAATACGGCCGGCCAGCTCCGACTGAAGAAGCGCGTATTCAAGCCGCACAGGCGAGTACAGCTTATCGCGCAGCAACTCCGCACCAAGTCACAGCGCCAGCCGACACCCGGTTTGAGAACTGGTATCGGGCGAAATACGGGCGTCCGGCTCCTTCTGAAGAAGCGCGCATTCAGGCTGAACAGGCGACTACGGCCTATCGCGAGGCAACGCCCCGTCAGGCTGCGGCGCCGGCCAACACCTGGTTTGAGAACTGGTATCGAGACAAGTACGGCCGCCCGTCTCCTCAGGAAGAGGCGCGCTTGAAAGACCAATCCCGCTGACAGTTCGGACGCGAATAACCGGTATCTGTATGTTGACTGAACCCAAGCGATCAGCACGACGGGAAGACTTGAATGGGACAAGGCAATCTGGTGGAGGCTTGATCGGCCAGGTCCCCTCATAACCCAAACGGTCGAGGGCAGGTGCATTTGAGGATCGATGATCAGCGCAAAGGCAGGGCATCCTCTTCAAAAACGAAACTGAAGGGCGATTCGGGCGGTTCGATACTCCGACTTCATTCACAAATATGTGAAGCCATTGCGGAAGGGACATTCCCCTTCGCGGATAAACGCTGAATCCGCTCCGGCCAAGTACTGCTTGGCAAATGCGACGATGCTTCATATGAGCTAAATCGAGGCCAGACAACAACGCGCGCCGAGTCGATGCTCTAGGTCTTTTGCGGACTGGATATTGTCCTCTTCGGCAATCGATTTGCACACGATTGAAAGCAAGGGTTTCAATTTTGCAAGCAATCCTGCGCTGTGCGTCTGCGTCGTGGTTTGTCTGCACGGAAGGAATGGAAATGTGCCAGGAGAGAAGAAGGC
>JAJXXG010000625.1 GCA_021781255.1 Acidobacteriota bacterium | reverse complement strand
CCCAACTCGCTGGTTTTCTCCAGAAGTGAATACTGCTATGCCGCGCGAAAGGGAGCCAATCCGCTGCAGGGGACGAGGCTCTGGAAGCGGATTGAGTCTGAACTAGAAAAGAGGACGAACGCTGGCGAAATGCCTGTGTCTGTGGAGGCAATTCCTTTGCTTGCAAAGGACGGCACCGCACGAGTGCGCATCGTCCTGGACTATCCGTCGAACCCCGCCATCGATAAATGCACCTCCACACCTGAAGGTGTTGCAATTATAGGAACATTTTTGGGAAATGGCCGAAGAGAGATCCTGCAGTTCAGTGATGAACTCGCGCGGATGTGGGAAGACGAGCTCGCCTTTGCGCCCGTATGGGAGACCGTGCTACAGAGGGTGCCGGAGAAAGACCAAGAATGTCTGTTCGACGCTCCCTTCCGGTATGAAAGCCAGGTCGAGATACCTCCTGGCAGATATCGTCTTCAGGTTGGCTTGATGGATGGCAAGAAGTTTGGGCGAGCAACGGTGTCTGTAACCGTACCGAGCTACCACGGCGGGCAACTAAGCATCAGCGGAATCGTACTGGCCAGAAGGTTTCGCGACATGCGAACGGCGCCGCCGGAATCACCTTCCAGCTCCGGCGGGTATTTTCCTGACATCCCAATGAAACTGGCTGGATCTCCAATTGCCCTGCCTGAGAACTACACTCCGCTCGTCTCCGATGGCGTCGAAATCACCCCCGCAGCAAACACCCGCTTCCGGAAGAACAGCCCTTTTTGCTTCTTCTTCCAGATTTACGAGCCGTTGCGGCCCAAACAGCCGCAGCCCAAAGTAGAAGCAGTGTTACGAATCGTGAGCGCAAACACAGGCAAAGTTGTAAAGCAAATCAAGCCCGTGGACGCTGCTCCATACACTCGGGTGGGCAATTCGATCATTCCGATCGGCCGCAGGATCGACGTCAGCTCACTGCCGAGCGGTTCCTACCGGTTGGAGGTTCAGGCAACCAGCTCTATCGGCGAGACTACTCCTTGGCGTTCGGCAACCTTCACCGTCAACTAGTCCAACGGGTCAAAACCCAAAGCTGGAATTTGAAAGGCACGACAGGAGGACCGACGACGACGCCCCTGCTTCGGCCTCATATACGCAAGCCCGAACCGCAGCCTGAAACCGCTTTGAGGTCCATATGCACTCTCACTTCACCTGGTACAAAAATCCCCGGTCAGGTCACCCCCACATGCTACTTGGTTCCGGTTGCCAAGGGTGGGGTACTTTTGGGGGTCCCCGCCTCTTACCCCGACACCACTCTGACCAGCAGCACATTCGGCGACATTCATTCTGACGTGAGTCCCAGAATCATGCAGTTCGCGATCAAGTACCTGTTTTGAGCCCGGCTCGTTAACGGCCTGGGCCACTAATACAATTTAACTGGTCGCCGACTGTAACGTCGGCGACCAAAGGTTCTCGCACCTTTACACCGCCTTACACCGAGCACGCGTTCAGGAAGCAATTGTGGCCTCGCACGTGCCACGGCTCAATCTCTTCGGGCATGCAGCGCCACCATACGCTCGCAGAAAGCCCATCTGACCCAGCAGATGAATCGCTCGCTTCCCCACATGCCCACCTTGATCGTCTTGCGCCCGAGCGGATGTGGTTGGACGGCAAGTAGAGAGTCCCGCGAGGCTTGCCTTGTACCGCCTTGCGTTTGATGGTATAAAGCGAAGTTACGCGTTGGATGTAGCTGATTTGTTCTTTTTTTTAGGAGACGGGTACATGGCCTACGTAATTGCCGAGCCTTGCATTGGGACGAAGGACACCGCGTGTGTGGACGTCTGCCCGGTGGATTGCATTCACCCCCGAAAGGACGAGGGACCGTTTGAGAACTCTCCACAGCTCTTCATTAATCCCGATGAGTGCATTGACTGCGGGGCTTGCGTGCCGGTTTGTCCGGTGACCGCGATTTTCGCCATGGAAGACCTTCCCGAAAAGTGGGCCAACTACGCCCAGATGAACGCCGGACACTACCAGAAGAAATAACCGCTTAGCTGCCAAGGCGTTTGCATATCCGGGTCTAAGGGGTCGGACGCCAGATCAGGCATCCCGGCCCCTGCTTTTAGGAGGGGTCCATCCCCTGCTCGATCGGGATCCTATTCGAAGCAAGTGAAGGCGGGGCGGCCGCCGCGCCTCGCCGGTCTCCCCATCATCCGCCAGCTTTGACCACGCCGCTACCTCCGCCCGAAGGCGTCCGAGATCTAGCCCGCGGTGGCCGTCCGGAAATCGCCCGAGTCTCGCCATGGCTGCCGCAAGCAGCGACGTCTCTCCGCGCCTGTTGCCCCGAAAATGATGGTGGAACGCGGCGGCCATCTGAATCAAGCCTTGCAGAAACATCTTCTCAGGCCCGCTCTCGGAGAGCCATAGCTCCTCCCAGGCTTCGTGAGCCTGGAAGAACTGCCCGGCATTAAAAAGCGCCAGGCCTTCTTTAAATTTGTCGCCCCGCTTCATCCCGGAAACACCATGTGCCGCTGCCCCCATCCGATGCCTGGTGCGCAGGCCCGCCTCCCAGGCAAGCTTGCCCCCGGATAATTTTGGCGGCCGGCTCCTCTTCGTAGCGCACAATATTCCGGCGCAAGGACAACCTCTGGGCAGGTCGCGCGAATCAGGTTA
>JAJXXG010000944.1 GCA_021781255.1 Acidobacteriota bacterium | reverse complement strand
GAAGGGCCGCTCACGCGACAGCTTCGACACCGACAGCTTGAGCGCATGCAACGCCGTTGCGAGCGTTCCCCGCTGTGGTTCACTCAACAGCAGATGCACATGCTCGGGCATCACGACATACCCGATGACACACAACGCGTAGCGCACCCTCGTCCGCTCCAGCGCCTCTGCAAAGCGGTCACGCGCCTCGGCCGACGCGAGATAGGGCTGCTGGTGGTAGCAACTGAAAGTGACAAAATGCAGATCGCCTGCGGGCTGGTAGCGCTTCAGACCCTGAGTCACATGCGGGATTGTAGATGGGGCAGGCCAGAACAACACAAGATGCCGAACGATTCGCCTCCCACCTTAGCCGCTGCGCAAAGAAGGCGCAGCGCCGAAGGTGGGGCACCCGGCGGATTATCGATTACTTTAAGAATGCCTAATCTCTCGCGACTAGCTGCGAAAAGTCAACAATCATTGGGCCGATGTTCGGAAGAGTGACTGAAACGCGGATTGACCGACCTCTTCCGGCAACTTCAAAGCCTTCTATGTGGTCGATACTGTGGACACCCAATGCAAATGTCCCGTTCAGCTCAACTTCGACAATTGGCTTCCCATTAATCTTCACCACCGAATCAACAAAGGATCGCTTATCAGAGAACTCAAAGTCGTACATCCCTGCGTCAAGTTTTTCCGAGCGCACAGAATTCATCTTTTTGTCGGAAGCTTCCTCGCACCACTCATTGATATATTGCGACAGGTTGACTTCATTTCCATCGATAGTAAACGTCGCGCTCTTCAGATCGATCTGCTCGCCAGATGAAGTACTCGGGTCCACGCCGCTTTTCATTTTGAATTCAGCATGGAGGTTGTTCTTGCTGACCGCATGAAATGTGGCGACGACTGCAGGCAGATCGTGGATGTCCAGAATTCTTGATGTAAGTAGCTCGATCCGTTTATCCGTGCTGGCCTGGGCTATCGCGCCGGATGTATAGCTACTCGCCACCATATAACCCTTCTGGGCGCCAGTCACTTTTACAAGATCGCTGAGAAGAATCACCTTGTCTTTCCCAACCCGTTTGTTCCAGTTCTTACATTCAAAGATGAAAACCGAAGGGTAGTACGAATCATCAATGCTCACCCAGATGTCGATTTCGTGCTCTACAGATCCTCCATCAGGAGTGTGCGAAGTCACTTTTCGCTTACTCTCAATGCGAAACGTCTTTCCAGCATTCCCTTGAGTTGTGCGAAGTATTGTAGATTCGATCGCTCTAACAGCATCTTCCAATGCATTTCCTCTTGCAGTTGTGCTCTTGGAGCGTCCCATGCCCACCTCTCTCATCTACTGAATGCTCGGCTTCCTGCTCGTCGTATCCGCTCTTCACTCCCCCGGCGCCGTAGCAACCGCCACCAGCGAGTCCGCACACCCGTAGTACAAGAACCACCGCTTGTGGAACCACACCAGCCCCTCGGCGAAAGTCGTTCCCGCCGCGTACTGTCCCGTCTTCTCATACGGCAGCTCCGGCTTCAGCACAGGCTCGTCGGTCTGCTTCAGCAGCAGCGCCGGGTTGTTCGCGGCAAACAGCGCCTCGCCTGCCGCATACGCGCCCTCGCCCAGCTTCGGGTCGCCACCTGTCGCGGCATCGTGTCCGGCGGCATTCTTCCCGTTGTAGAGCACCACAATCCCCGCATTGGTCAGCACCGGCGGCGGCCCCGTCTCCGGGAACGAGCTGTCAAAATGCCCCGCCCGCGGCCGCAGCAGCTCCACCGGCTTCCCGCGCTGGTCTTCCACCGGATCCCAGTGAATCAAATCCTTCGATGTCGCCAGGTGAATCGCGCCCTCGCCCCAGTACATCCAGTAGAGCCCGTTGATCTGCGCCGCCACCAGCCGTCCCTTCACCAGCTGTGTCACAATCCCCGCCGACTTGTACTTCAGCTGCGCATACTTGCCGCCCTTCGCCGTCAAAAACGCCGGCCCGTACTTCGTCCAGTGCAGCAGGTCGCGCGAGGTCGCAATCCCCACCGAATACGTCTCGCGATTCCACTGCGTGTACGTCAGCACATACATCCCGTCCGGCGACTCCACAATGCGCGGATCCTCCACACCGCCCGGCCACTCGCGCGCCTTCTGATCGTCTTCCGCCGGATAAAACACCGGCTCGCCCCTGCGCGTGAAGTGAACACCGTCCTTGCTCTCCGCCAACCCCAGCCGCGACGTGTGCCCGCCAATCTCCATCGCGCCCGAGTTGTCCTCTGCGCGATACAGCACGAACACCTTGCCGCCGCGCACCACCGCTGCCGGGTTGAACGTGTGCAGCGCCTCCCACTGCACCGGCTTCTCCGCAATCGGGTCCATAAACGTCGATGCCGCATTCGGCGTCACCACCGGATTGCCAGCGGCTGGCCGCGTCCATGGCCCAATCCCCCACGAAGCACTTGTCTGACCAAAGCCCATCGCGGCCCATACCAGCGCCGCACACGCAATCCACTGCATCCTGTTCTTCAATTCATTCCTTTCCAGAGCTGGAAGCTGAAAGCTAACAGCTGACAGCTGTCTCATAAAAACTCAGCGCCGCATCGCCCTGCTCCAGCAGCCGCACGCGCCGCAACCCGCCATACCGATCCTCCAGCTTCATCTTTCTTCGATGCTCGGCAATCACCACCGCGCCCTCCGCCAGAATTGGGTGCCCCACCCTAAACGCATCGCGTTTAGGGTGGGAGGGTACGATCTCCCCGCCAGGATTCACTTCTGCGTGAGGAGTCGAATCGTGGCTTCTGCTAAGAACCGCCCCGCCGCCCAGCGCACCCAGCGCGCGCTCATACTCTTCCTCCGCGTCGTACGGCGGATCGAGAAACACGATATCCCACGGCCCCTGTGCCCGCTTCAGCCAAGCCGCCACACTCGCCGCTTCCACGCGCACACCCTCTTTCACGCCCAGCCGCGCCAGATTCCCGCGCAGCGCCTTCAGCGCCGCTGGCCCGCGCTCCACACACACCACACGCGCCGCGCCGCGGCTCAGTGCCTCCAACCCCACCGCTCCCGAGCCTGCATACAAATCCGCAAACGCGCATCCCTCCATCCGCGGCGCCAGCACGTTGAACAGCGTCTCCCGCAGCCGGTCGCTCGTCGGCCGCGTTGACATCCCCACCGGTGCCTCCAGAACCCGCGACCGATACTGTCCCGCAATGATGCGCATCGCGAACCAGCATAAATGACCATCGCCTCTCAGCCCCGACCTTCTACAATTGCCTTATGCGAGGCTGGTCACTCCCAATGGGCCGCTGGATGGGCGTTGAACTCCGCGTCCATGCCTTCTTTCCGCTGCTGGCCGCAGTCTGTCTGCTGCTGAGCGGCAATAGCGGTGTTCTGCGTGGCCTCGGCCTCTTCTTCGTACTCGTCCTCGCTGTGCTCGTGCGTGAAATCGCGCGCTTGCTCACCGCCGCGTGGTTCGGCCTGCGCCTGCGCGCCATTCTCCTGCTCCCCATCGGCGGCCTCTTCGCCTACGCCAACCCAGAGAGCCAGGACAACTCCAACCAGGGCTCCGGACAATTCGCCCTGGCCTTTGCCGGCCCGCTCGCCAACGCCGCCACGGCCGTCGCTCTCGGTGCCGCTCTCCTCGGCGCCGCCGGGCCCTCCATCCAGCTCTTCGCTCAGCCCTGGATCACCGCCGACTATCTGCTTCGCAGCATGGTCTGGTTCCAGCTCGGCCTCGCCGCACTCCACCTGCTCCCAGCCTACCCGCTCGACGGTGGCCGCCTGCTCCGCGGCAGCTTTGCCCGCAACCACGGCCTCGCCCCAGCCGGCCGCGCCGCCGGTGGGCTCGGCCAGCTCCTCGCTCTCGCCGCCATGATCGCAGGCATGCTCTTCCACTCTCCATGGCTCGTCATCGCCGGCTTCTTCATCATGATCGGCGCGCAGATTGAAGACCAGGGCGTCTTCTTCCAGTCCGTCGTCGACACCGTCCACATGCGCGAAGTCATGCTCACTGACTTCGCCACCCTCTCGCCATCAGACACCCTCGCCGACGCTCTCACCCGCTGCATCCACTCGCTCCAGGACGATTTTCCCGTCGTCCGCGGACCCGAGCTCGTCGGCATCGTCTCCCGTCAACGCATCGTGGACGCGCTCCGCAACGACGGCAACGGCTACATCCAGTCCGTCATGTCCCGCGCCTTCCAGGTCGCCCGACCTGAAGACACCCTCGGCGCCACCATCCGCCGCCTCAACGCCGGCCACGGGCTCTCCCTCATTCCCGTCACAGACAGTGGCCGGGTCGTCGGCATCGTCAGCGTTCAAAACCTCATGAGCTCCATGTCCCTGCTCGCCGAGCAGCGCCGCATTGAGCACGATGCGGCCAGCGGATAGCCCGCCCATGTCCGGCGATCTTCAAGCTCCGTGTGCCCCACCTTCGGCGATTGGCGCTTCTGGCGAATCAGCTAAGGTGGGAGAGCACAAACCGCGGACCACCTCCGGCGAGACCCCGCTCGCACCCAGTCTCTACCTCGTCGCCACTCCCATCGGCAACCTCGGCGACATCACCCTTCGCGCCCTCGACATCCTCCGCCGCGCCAGCCGCATCGCCTGCGAAGACACCCGCCAGACGCAGAAGCTGCTCAACCACTACGGCATCGACACGCCCACCGTCAGCTGTCATCAGCACAATGAGCGCGCCCGCGCCACCGAGCTCATTGCGGAAATCCAGCGCGGCGCTGCCATCGCCGTCGTCTCTGACGCGGGCCTGCCCGGCATCAGCGATCCCGGCGCGCTGCTCGCCGCAGAGGCCATCGCCGCCGGTATCCCTGTCGTCCCCATCCCCGGAGCCAGCGCTGCCCTCACCGCCCTCATCGCCTCCGGCCTGCCCACCGCGGAATTCACCTTCCTCGGCTTCCTGCCGGAAAAAGCCGGCGCGCGCCGCTCCCGCCTTGAAGACCTCGCCGCCGCTCCGCGCGAAGCAGTGCAGACGCTCATCTTCTATGAGGCGCCGCACCGCATCGCCGACACACTCGCCGATCTCGAATCGGTCTTCGGTCCCGCCCTGCGCATCGTCCTCGCACGCGAGCTGACCAAGCTGCACGAAGAGTTTCTCCGCGGCACCGTCGCCGAACTCCGCAGCGCCCTCTCCGATCGCGACCGCATCCGCGGCGAATTCGTCCTCCTCGTCGAAGCCCCCATTCGTTCCGCCGATACCCCAGGTCCGGATTCTCGGACCTCGGAATCAATCAGCGCCCGCATCGCCACTCTGCATTCCGAGTTGGGCCTCGAAGAAAAGGACGCCCTCAAGCGCCTCGCACGCGAAACCGGCCAGTCCAAAAGTGAGCTCTATCGCGAACTCCAGCGCGAGCGCGCCAAACGCAAATAGCCCCGCACAACACGAAGACCCTCCGCCATCGGAGGGTCTTGGCCACAACTGTCTTCGTTGCCGGACTAGAACGGAATATCGTCGTCCGATATCTCCGACGACTGCGCGTACTCATCCTGTCCGCCCGCAGGCCGCTGGTCAAAGCTCGCCGTCGTGCTCGACGCGCTCGCGCTCCGGCTGTAGCCGCCCGCGCCTTCTTCGCGTCCTGACAGCAGCGAAATGTCGTTCACAATAATCTCCGTCCGATACCGCTTCGCGCCCGTCTCCTTGTCGTCCCATGACCGCGTCTGAATCTTGCCCTCCACATACAGCTTCGAGCCCTTCTTCACGTAGTCGCGCACAATCTCCGCCAGCTTCGTAAACGCCACCAGGTTGTGCCACTCCGTGCGGTCCTGCCAGTTACCCTGCGCGTCCTTCTGCCGGTCGCTCGTCGCCAGCGTAAACTGCGCCACCGTCGTCCCGCTCGGCGTCGAACGAATCTCCGGGTCCTTGCCCACATTCCCCAGCAGAAATACCTTATTCACTGACTTCGCCATGCTCGCGCTCTCCCATCCTTCAATTGGTCAGGTTTCCATTGCCTCACGGCTCGCTTCCCAGCGCAACCCGCTGCTTTCGGAAGCTTGATTATAGTCCAGCCAATGCCTTTCCAAACCCCGCCGCCCTCACATCTCCTCCAGCATTGCCACCGCCTCCGCCGCACTCCCTGCCACGCGCAGCAGCGCCCGGTTCTTCGCCTTCAAAAAGCCCTCCAGCACCGCCGTATCCAAAATCAAGCCTGCCAGCTACCGGATAAAGGATCGGAACCACTTCTCCAGTTGTTCTTCCGTCATCCCGCCGGATGCGACTGCAAGCACTGCGTGCACCACCGCCTCGTCCGAAGCCTCCATCGCGTAACCATTCAGATCAAGGAACGTTTCCGCAACGACGTAGGCCGTCCGTTTATTGCCATCGAGAAAACCGTGATTGCTGCAGATCCCGAATGCATACGCTGCCGCCAATGCAGCAGCATCGGGTTTCCCGTAGGCTACGAGGTTGCGGGGCCGTGCCAGCGCAGATTCCACCACTGCCACATCGCGGACGCCGCCGATGCCGCCGTGCTCTGCAATCTGTTCGTCGTGAATGGCAAGGACCACCTCCACCGGAACCCATACCCATCGGCGGGCTCTCACTTTGCGAGCTCGCGCAATGCGTTCCGGCGCTTCTTCATCACCTTGCGCGCCGACTGCATCGCATTCTCAAACGCTGGATCGAACGGCGTTAGCCGGAACCCATCCTTCTCTTCCGTCAGAAAGATGGAGTCGCCCTTGTCGACCTTCAGCCGGGCCAGGGCCTCTTTGGGCAGAATCACCCCGACAGAGCTTCCAATCGTCGTGAGCTTGAGCTTCAGCATGACAGACCCTCCCTGCCCAGATTCTAACAAATATTAGAACATCGGAGATGAGCAAACACCGGCAGACGATCAAACAGGTATCGGCGGACACCCCAAGCATGGCTCAATTGTGTCGTCCGCATTCGCTCCACTGCCTCAAGCTAGACCCAAACGCCGTCGATCTCCGGATAGCTGGTGATTCGGACGGAGAACGAGGATGTGCCTTTCAAAGCTCTGAGGCCAAGGGTCATAATTGACTCGTGAATTTCTTTAGATGGTTGATTTCTCCGCGATCGAATGACGATTGGAAATCCTGGAACGCGCTGTTCATTACAGCTCCATTCGTTTTTGGCTTAGTTTTTGTCTCATTCAATGCGCACGAATACCACGCTCTAGCCCAACGTCAGCAATCGACTACAGGTGTCGTGACAGGATATGAGCCATCCAATCACAACCAATGTACCTACACGTTCCAAATTCGAGGGACACAATACAGCGGCAAATGGTCGTCACCAACGAAAGCCGCATACATTGGACAATTAGTGCGGGTCTACTTTGATCGCAACGATCCTGCGACAAACTCGCTAGAAGACTTTGGGTCTGCCAGCAGAAGGCAGAGGGGAATGCAATCATTTCTAATTATGGGGATTTGTGTAGTCATCGGTCTGATTGTGTACTCGAAGAGCCGCAAAGCTGCGGCTTCGCAAAGGTGGACTTCCGCCTGATCCGGCACGCTAGCGGTTGGTCGTCTAACCCGAAACCGCCCCATCCCCAACGCCCTCACATCTCCTCCAGCATTGCCACCGCCTCCGCCGCACTCCCTGCCACGCGCAGCAGCGCCCGGTTCTTCGCCTTCAGAAAGCCTTCCAGCACCGCCGTATCCAGAAAATCGAGCAGCCCGTTCCAATACCCCGCCGTATTAATCAGCACGCACGGCTTGGCGTGAATCTTCAACTGCGCCCACGTCACAATTTCCATCAGCTCGTCCAGCGTTCCGTAGCCTCCCGGCAAGATCAGAAACGCATCGGCCAGCTTCACCATCCGCGCCTTGCGCGCGTGCATCGTCGGCACCTGCTCCAGCCGCGTCAATCCCGTGTGCGCAATCTCGCTGCCCGCCAGCACCTCCGGCAGCACGCCAATCACCTCCGCGCCACCGGCCAGCGCCGCATCGGCCACTGCGCCCATCAGCCCCACGCTCGCCCCGCCATACACAAGACCCATCCCCGCAGTCGCAATCGCCACTCCCAGCGCCCGCGCCTCCTGCAGATACACCGGGTCCGCGCCGCTCGCCGAGCCACAATACACCGCCACACGACGGATACGTCCCACATTTTCGCTCATCGTGCCTCCAGCATAGCGCCCCGGCACACGCATTCCCCGCCAGCGTGTACCCTTGAGGTGGGAGTCTTTTTGAATGCGGAAGTCCGCCACCCTGCTCTGTTGCCTCGCTCTTCTCGCCGCCCGCGCGCAAGCCCGGCCACAGAGCCCTCAACCCGCCCCATCGCACGCCCCGGCTGTCACCGTCGACGTCCCCGTGCCACCCGCCGCCAAGGCCAAGGCTCTTCTGCCCGAGGTCTTCTCCGGATGGGTCCTCACCGGCTCCGCCAATCCGCTCACCTCCACCGCACAGGCCGACGCCGTCAACGCCGCCGCCCTCCAGGAATACGACTTCACCTACGGCGCCTCCGCCACCTACAAGCGCGACGGCGACACCCTCACCCTCCGCGCACTCCGCTTCAGTGACGAGAGCGGAGCCTACGGCGCCTACACCTTCTACCGCAAGGACGGGTTCCCCCGCGCCGATATCGGCTTCGGCGCAGCCTCGGACCACAATCACGTCCTCTTCTGGCAGGGTGATACCGTCGTCGACGCCACCTTCTCCACCATCACGCCCATGTCCGCCGCAGAAATGCGCTCCCTCGCCCACCAGCTCCCCACGCCGCGCGGCAACAAGGCAATCCCCCCGCCCATCCTTCTCAACCTGCCCCAGGCTTCGCTGGAAAAGCAGACCACCCACTACGCGCTCGGTCCCGACGGATACACCGGCGCAGGCGGCGTCCTCCCCGCCAGCCTCATCGGCTTCAACCTCGACGCCGAAGCCATCACCGCCACCTACTCGCTACCCTCCGGGCCTGCCACTCTCACCCTCATCAGCTATCCCACACCCCAGATGGCTGCCGCCCAGGAACAGAAGATCCGCGACTATATCAAGGCCGGCAGCAAGGCCCAGCCCGCCTGGCCCAAGCCACTCCAGGACTCTGACACCGCCTCGCTCGAAGTCCGCCGCAGCGGTCCCATCGTCGCCCTCGTCAGCGGAGACGCCATCCCCGACGAAAGCCACCGCCTCATCGAGCTCGTCAATTATCAGGACCAGCTCACCGCCATCCCGCTCCCCGCCGAGTCCGAAGTCCAGAAAACCGGCCGCCTTCTCCTCGGCATCGCCAGCCTTGTCCTCATCGGCTCCTTCGCCGCCATCCTCCTCGGTTTCTTCCTTGGCGGCGGCCGCGCTCTCTACCGCATCGCCCGCGGAAGACCCGTCTCCTCCGTCTCGGATATTGAGTTCATCCGGCTCGACCTCAAAAAATAACGCCCCCGCCGGCAGCATGCTGCCGGCGCATCTCAGGCGTTACCCTGGCTCTCTAAGCTGTGGAAAACAAGTCAGAAACCCGAAGAAACTCCCTCAATTCTCTAAAAAATCAGGAACTTTGCGGGCGAACAGACGGCGAACCTTTGCACCGCAACATCCGCATGCCTGCCCTCCTAACTCATTCATAAAATTAGTTTTATTTCTTCCCAGATTTATTCTTGACACTCCGCCCCACGAACCCTAGTATGCAGCCAGAAAGTTCTGATGGTTTTGCCTCCGTTGGAACTATTCTCCCTGAGGAAGGAGCTGCCCTGTTGCCGGGCGGCTCTTTCCGTTTTTGCCTCAAGGTGCCCACCCGGCTCTGCCTCAGCGCGTCCCAAACCCCATATCCGCCACCATCGCCCGGAACACCACCAGTCCCGTCACCGTCAGCGCCGCCAGCAGGCATGTCCAGAAGCCAATCTTGCTGTAGGAAAGAAACAGGCTGCCCTCTGCCGTGCCCAGTGTGATTCCGGCCTGGTCCGGCAGCAGAGCGCGCACGCCCACCGCCACCAGAAATCCCGCCGACCACACAATCGCAATCCGGAACGCAAGCTGGATGGTCTGATCCATGACTCTCGCCTCATCTCCGCGCACGCCGGGTGCATCGCTCCGGGCGCCACCGCTCAACTTTACCCAAAGTCAAGCACAAACGCTTAGGTCCGCGTGTTTGTTGGGTTTTGCGTGGTGTCCAAAGATTTGTGGACACCAGTGGACACCCGTCGCCATCCGTCCGGTGTCCATGTGGACACCACAGCATAGCACTTTTGCGCTGTGATGGCTGATACGGTTTGTCAGAACTTTTGTACCGTGACCGCTGGCACATTGGCCGGGCGCGTAGCGCCCGGACCTAGCCGGGGCCGAGCCAGCCGCGGACACAGGCGGGTGTGCAGAAGTGGCGGCGCATGGTGAGGGTGGCGGTGGTGACGGCCACAACGATGTGGCAGGGCTGGCAGGGGCGCGAGCAATGATGGCAACGGAATGTAAAGATGCGCTTGAGTGGCTGGATGAGCATGTGGTTGTTTCCTCCATAGTGGAATGGTGCGGAGCGAGTCAGGGCCGCGCAGCGCCGCGCAGCGGACGAAGCGCAGCGGAGTGCCTTGACCGCGCAGCGAGAATGGAACGACGGAGGAAACGCGGGGATGCGTGCGAGGCCGTGCGCAGCGCGGCGGCGCGGCCTTGGCCGCGTGCTCTTTATGGTCTTGGCGTAGTGCCTGCGCGCGTTCTTGTCTTTCGCGCGCAGCCCGGCGCAGCCGGGGCACGCGGGGGAGCCGTGAGCCGGGCCGGATGGCCCGGCAGTGACGGAGCGAAGCGGAGGAGCGGCACGGCTGGGCCGCGTGAGCCGGAGCGGGTAGCGCGCGAGGTTGGGACAGCCGGGCGTGCTCTTCGCCCGGCGCAAGACTTGGCTAAACCCGAGCGCGCGG
>JAJXXG010000608.1 GCA_021781255.1 Acidobacteriota bacterium | reverse complement strand
ATCGTGGTTTCTTCAACGCCACTTTCAGAATCGGTTGACAACATTCGTCGTATGGAAGATGCTGGCGCTGCAGCCATCGTGCTGACATCGCTCTTTGAGGAGCAGTTGGCCCTGGAGTCTTCCGCACTCGATGAAGATCTTTCCCGCGGCACCAATTCCTTCGCGGAGTCCCTCGATTATCTTCCTGATATGAGTGACTACCGGATGACGCACGAAGGCTATCTCGAACATCTGCGCCGTGCGCGGGAATCTGTGGGGGTTCCGATTATTGCCAGCCTGAATGGGTTCACGCCCGGCGGCTGGGTGCGGTTTGCCAAGGAGATGGAAAGCGCTGGCGCTCACGCGATTGAGCTGAATACCTTCGCTCTGGCAACAGACGGGAAAATGGGAGCGGCAGAGATTGAGTCCCAGATTCTCGAACTGGTCGGTAGTGTCGTAAAGTCGGTAGAGATTCCCGTGGCCGTAAAGCTCTCACAATCGTTTACGAGCCTGCCCAACCTGTGTGTGCGCCTGGAACAGGCGGGTGCGCGCGCATTCGTGATTTTCAACCGTTTTTATCAGCCGGATTTTGACATCCAGGTTCTGGAGGTCCGGCCGTCGCTGCACTTTTCCACGCCATCGGAGTTGCTCCCCCGGCTGCACTGGGCGGCGATTCTTTTTGGTCATCTGCGGGGCGATATCGCTATTACAGGCGGGGTGCATTCGGCCGAAGATGTGCTGAAGGCCGTAATGGCTGGCGGGAGCATCGCCATGATGGCCTCGGCGTTGCACATTCACGGTATCGACCACATTGGCCGCGTGCTGGCTGATCTGCGTTACTGGCTGGAAAAACACGATTTTTCCTCTCTGCTTGAAACGCGTGGTTGCCTCAGCCGGCGCTCAGTGCCGGATACTTCGCCATACGATCGCGGCAACTACATCAAGACACTCAGCTCCTATAGCCTGAGGCAGACCATGACAGCGTTCTGAATGGTCGTCTCTGTTATCTATCGGCGGTTGCCTCATCAGGCAGCCGCCATTTTCATTTTGGAGTAAGAATGAAGTGTGAGTTCAGTTGCCGAGGAAGCGGAGTACGGCTTTTTCGAGAACGCCCTTTGCTCGGGGAAGCGCGGCTTCGACAGGGGCGCTGAAGGTTTCGTCAAAATCTGTGGAACCGACGCCGATAGTCAGAAGCATGGCGTGCGCTTTGATCGTTCCGTAAAGTGAACGGGTCAAGCTGAGAAGCTGACTCGGGTCCAGAGAATGTGAATCAGAGACCGGCTTTTCGACACGGGACGAAACTGGAAGCAGATTCACGTGGCCGGGCGAGGAGCTGACGGAGGCATCGACAAAAAGAACCGAATCGGCGTTGGCGATATCGGCAGCGAGGTCGGGCGTCCACTGCTGACGTTCGATGATTTGCACCTCAGGCTTGTCGTGGAAGCGTTGTTCAGCCCACGCAGCAAGCCTGGGTCCAACTCCATCGTCACCACGCAAGGTATTGCCACAGGCGAGAATGAGACATCGAGCTGTATGGGGTTTCTGCATAAGAGTTAGGTGACGAGCTTTTTCTCGCAGGCTGCACTAGTTACTCCGCGAAACACGGTCAACGATATCCCCTGCCGCCGAGAGAAGCAAAACCTGAAGCGGCATCTGACCTGCGGCATGTGTGGAGCAACTGAGACATGGGTCGAATGTGCGCACAACGGCCTCAATGCGGTTCAGGATGCCTTCGGTAAATTGGCCATCCTTGATGTAGGCTCGCGAGGCCTGCAGCACGCCGCGGTTCATGGCGTTGTTGTTCTGGCCGGTGGCGATGACGAGGTTGGACCAGGTCATCTTGCCATCGTCGTCTACCTTGTAATGGTGATGAAGGACGCCGCGCGGCGCCTCTGCCTGACCAGCGCCCTCCAGACGGTTGACGCCGGCAGTAGCGCGCACGTGCGTATCCAGAATCCTGGGATCGGCGAGTATCTCTTCTATCTTTTCGATGCCATATAGGATCTCAATCAGCCTCGCATGGTGATAGTGAAAAGAACTTGATACCGGTCCAGCCGCCAATTGCTTGAATTCGGTAAGCTCCTTTTCTGCCTTCGGCGTTCCCATGGTTTTGATTATGTTCAGGCGAGCCAGCGGGCCGACGCGGTAACAGCCGTCAGGATAACCAAGTGGCTTGTAGTATGCGAACTTGGTGTAGCTGAAGGGTTCAACGGCTTCACCAATGATTTCTGTGAAGCGGCTTGCCGTCATGCCATCTTCCAAAGTGACGCCCTTGGCATCAATCAGTCGCAGCGCGCCGTCAGTAAACTCGATTGATTCATCTTCGTTGATCAGGCTCAAATAGCTCGAGGGGAAATTGGCGAAGACCTCGATCTCTGCCTTGAATTGATCCGCAACCTGTTTGTAGCCTTCCAGCGCCAAGTTGATCGCGGCGTAAGCCTCGGGGAGCATGGCGAGAATTTTTTCACGTTTATCAGTGGAGAGGGGCTCAGTGACTCCGCCAGGCACAACCCAACCGGGATGAATGCGCTTGGCGCAGAGCAATTCAATGATGCTCTGGCCAAAACGACGCAGGCCTATGCCGGTACGCGCTAGCTCTGGCTTGGCTGCGGCGAGTCCGATCAGGTTGCGGATCTTAGGGTCGGTTTCCATGCCGAGCAAAAGGTCGGG
>JAJXXG010001199.1 GCA_021781255.1 Acidobacteriota bacterium | reverse complement strand
CCACGCCGGCCTCGCTGCCGAAATCATCCTCGAAGACCTCTGCGGCCTCGCCGTCGATGTCGAATATTCCAGCGAGTACAGTTGCCGGCCCGCCGCCAATCCGCGCCAGCCCTCCGTCCTCGTCATCTCGCAGTCCGGCGAAACCAGCGACACGCTCGCCGCGCTCCGTTGCGCCCGCAGCGGCGGCCAGCAGACGCTCGCCATCGCCAACGTCAGCGGCAGCACCATGCTGCGCGAGGCCTCCGCCGCCATGCCGCTCGCCGCCGGCCCTGAGCTGGCCATCCCCGCCACCAAAAGCTTCTCCTGCCAGCTCACCGCGCTCTATCTGCTCGCGCTCTATATCGCGCAAAAACTCGGCACGCTCAGTCCCGCGGAGATCGACCGCCGCCTCGCCGAGTTACTCGCTCTGCCCAACCACATTCAGCGCCATCTCGACGCCTGGCGCGCCCAGACCGCCGAGCTGGCCGGCCGCTACCGCAACGCCGGCAGCTTCCTCTACCTCGGCCGCGGCGTCCACTACGCCATCGCCCGCGAGGGCGCGCTCAAAATGAAGGAGTCCTCTTACGTGCAGGCCGAGGGTTACCCTTCCGGCGAGCTCAAGCACGGGCCCAACGCCCTCGTCAGCGAGCAGGTCCCGCTCGTCGCTCTCGCCACCGTGGACCACTCTCTGCCCGACTCCGTCCTGCGCTATCAAAAATCCCTGCAGCTCCTCGAAGACCTGCAAAAGCAGGGCGCGCGCGTCATCGCCGTCGCCAGCGCCGGAGACCGCGACGTAGCCGCGCTCACCGCCGACTGCATCTGGATCGACCCCGTCGGCGAGCACCTCATGCCCATCCCCGAGGTCATCCCCCTGCAGCTCTTCAGCTATCACATGGCCATCGAGCGCGGCGTCAACGTGGACCGTCCCCGCAATCTCTCCAAGGCTGTCATCGAGGCGTAATCCCGCTCCGGCGCTATTCTTCCTGCGCCTCGGGATTCTCAAAGTACGCTTCAATCTCTTCCAGCGTCTTGCCCTTCGTCTCCGGCAGATAGTACACCGCCGTCACAAAGTAGATCACCGTGAAGCCCGCGAACAGAAAGAACATCGGCGAGTAGCCGTACTTGCCCACAAACGGCAGAAAGATCGCCGCCAGCGTGGTGGAGACAAGCTGGTTGATCACCAGCGCAATGCTCATGCCGATCGATCGGATGCGTGTCGGCATCAGCTCTGACAACGCGAGCCACACCACCACGCCCGGCCCCAGCGCATAGAACGCCATAAAGGCGTACAGCCCCAGTGCTACGCGCCAGCCTTTCGCCTCGTCCGGCACCGGCGCCAGCACGGCCTTTTCAATCTTCAGCGGAGCCACCTGCGCCTCCGCCAGGTCGCCAAAGGGGTTCTTGAAGAACGCCTCCACCTTGCTGCCCGGCACGCAACTGGCGCGACTGATCTTCAGCGGAGCCGCCGCCGGATCATCCGAGCGCACGTAGCTCGTGGCCGCCGTAAAGTCGCCATAGGAGTAGATGATGGCAAACGTTGCGTGTCCGCCGTCGATGCTGTTCTCTGCCGCGCCACGCGCCGCCAGCAACTTGCGCGCCTGCTCTGCGTCAAACCGCATCGTCAGGTCCTCTTGCGGCGTCACCATCATCTGCACCAGCGCGCTGCAGTCCACGCCCTGACTCTCGTTCTGCCGGAACAGGAATCCCACTACCGCCAGCGAAGCAATAATGCCGCCGGTGCCCAGAATCAGCAGAAACCGTCGTCCCTTGCGATCCACCAGCGCCATGCCCACCATGGTCATGCCAAAGTTCACCACCGTGAACAGCACGTAGCCCCAGTGCGACTGCAGGTCCGACAGCCCGCTCTGCAGCAGGATGCCCGTGTTGTAGCCAATGATCGAGTTGATCCCCGTGGCCGTATTGCAGAACAGAATCACGCACGCCAGCAGAAACGGCACCACGTACTTGCGGCTCAGCAGCGAGTCCCGCACCTTCTCGCCCGTTGCGCGGCGCCACTCCAGCACTCGGGCAGAGTCCAGCATCTCCGTCAGTTCCGTCTCGGCCTGCTCTGGCGTGCGCGAGCGCAGCAGCGCCGCCAGCGCCTGGTCCTTGCGCCCGTGCCGGAACAGCCAGCGCGGCGACTCGCTCACCCGGAACACCCCGGCCACAAACAACATGCCCGGCGGCAGAGATACCCAGAAGATGCTCCGCCACGCCTGGTCCTTGAACGCGAACAGCGCCGCCGCATTGGCTGCCTGCGCCACCGCCGCCACGCGATAGCTGAAGTAGATGCCCACCAGCGCCGCCGTCACAATCCCCAGCGTCAGCATCCACTGGAAGACCGCCGTGCCCTTGCCGCGGCTCGTTGCGGAAAGGCACTCCGCCAGGTACAGCGGCACCACCACGCCAATCAGCCCGCCGCTGATGCCCTGCAGCAGACGCCCGTAAAACAGCGGCCCGTAGCCGTGCGACAGCGCAATCATGGGAATGCTCAGGATGAATGCCGCCCCGCTCAGAATCATCAGCGGCTTGCGTCCCATCAGGTCGGCCAGCAGCCCCGCAAACAGCGTGGAGAACACGCTCCCCAGCAGCACCGCCGCCACAATCGCAGACAGTTCGCCCGGCGTCAGTCCCGACGTGGCCTCAAGATACGGCAAAGCACCGCCGATAATCCCGACATCGATGCCGTACAGCAGCCCGCCCAGTCCGGCCACGAAGATCAGGAAGCGGTTATAGCCGAGACGGGTCCGGTCGTCGGCCAGTGCGGTTACATCGGAGGAGTCACTGGCAGTCATATCCTGTCTTTCTTCCGCCCAGCCGGCCGCGATGCCGCCCGCACGGCCAACGGTCTTCCGCGGCGCACGCGCCCATCCTGCCGGTTAAAAGTGAATCGTAGCAGATAGCCCGCCACGGCATCTCCGCGCCGCTCCGTTAGACTGGGAGGGCATGAGTACGGCGCATCCACGCATATTGGCTTCGCTGGCTGTCGCGCTGGCCGCGGCGCTTTCCGGTTGCGGCACCCCCGGCGCACCGCAGCCGCCCTCGCTCAACCTGCCCGCGCGGGTCACGGATCTGGCCGCTGTGCGCACCGGCAACCGCGTCACGCTTACCTTTACCGTCCCTGCCCGCAACACCGACAAGCTGCCCCTCAAAAGCGACGTCAGCGCAGGCATCTGCCGCCAGCAGGAAACGGGGCAGTGCGCGGCCGTCGCCAACCTGCAGCTCGCGCCCGGCAAATCCGCCACGTTCGCAGAGCAGTTGCCCTCCGAACTCGCCACAGGCACACCGCGCCCGCTCCGCTACTTCGTGGAGCTGAAGAATGACAACGGCCGCTCCGCCGGCCCGTCGAATCCCTCCGTGGTCCTGGCCGGCCAGGCGCCCGCGCCCGTCACCGGCCTCTCCGCCGAGCTGCGCAAAAACGGTGTCGCTCTGCGCTGGACACCCGACGGAACCACCACTGCCGTCCGTCTTCGCCGCACCCTTCTCAACCCCGCGCAGACTCCGCCCCGGCAGGGCCTGCTTGCCCAACCCGCCGAGCCGCTCCGGCAAAACCTGCTCGTAGACACCGGCCTGGCTGCCGCGGCGGCCATCGACACCACCGTACGCACCGGCCAGAGCTACGAGTATCAGGCCCAGCGCGTGGTGCGCCTCGCGGCCAACGGCCAGACCCTCGAGCTGGCGGGTGAGCCATCCCAGCCCGTGCGCATCGACGTGCGCGACATCTTTCCGCCCGCCGTGCCCCGCGATCTGGCCGCCGTGGCAACCGCCGCAGCTGACGGCCTCGCGCCCGCAATCGACCTGAACTGGCGCCCCGACACAGAGGCCGACCTCGCCGGCTACATCGTCTACCGCCGCGAGGACGACGCCGCCTGGGAGCGCATCTCGCCGCCCGAGCCGCTGGTCGGCCCCGCTTTCCACGACGCCCGCGTGCAGCCCGGGCACACCTATCATTACGCCGTCAGCGCCATCGACCAGAGCGGGCATGAAAGCGCGCGCTCCGCCGAGGCTCAGGAGACCGTTCCGAGCCGCTGACACCTATGCCGCAAGAAAGGGACCGCTGATGAAGTATTGCCGCTTCTCGATCGAAAATCGCGTCTGCTACGGCGCCGTGGAGGACCGCAACGGCGAGCCGTGGATCGTCAGCCTCATCGATGCACCCGAGGAAGACCTGGCCTGCCGGCTTTCGTCCGCACCGGCCCCCGCCGGCTTCCAGCCCATGCCGCTCAGCGCCGCGCGCCTGCTGCCGCCCGTCACGCCCTCCAAGATCGTCTGCGTCGGCCGCAACTATCGCGACCACGCCAGGGAGTTGGGCAACGAGGTTCCCGCCGAGCCGCTGCTCTTCTTCAAACCACCGTCTTCCCTGCTGCCCCCCGGAGGCATCGTGCGCATGCCGCCAGCCTCAGCCCGCGTGGACTTCGAGGGCGAGCTCGCGCTGGTCATCGGCCGCCGCGCCACCCGGCTCTCCGCCGACGACGACTGGCGCAGCTATGTCCGCGGCTGCACCATCGCCAACGACGTCACCGCCCGCGACCTGCAAAAGAAGGACGGCCAGTGGACGCGCGCCAAAGGCTTCGACACCTTCTGCCCCGTCGGTCCCCTCGTCAGTGACGAGGTTGACCCCGCATCCGGCCTCATCGTGGAGACCCGCGTCAACGGCGAGCTGCGCCAGCATGGCTCCACGCTGGACTTCCTCTTCTCCATCCCCGCCCTGCTCACCTACATCACCTCGGCCATCACGCTTGAGGTGGGCGACCTGCTGCTCACCGGCACGCCCGCCGGCGTGGGACCGCTGGCCGCGGGCGACCGCGTGGAGGTGTCCATCACCGGCCTCGGCGTCCTCGGCAACACCGTGGAGCACCAGTCACGCTGAAGCGATTGCGCGCCGCTTCGCCACCCTCAGTCGTTTCAGCAGCTTGCGCACGCGCATCCCGGCGCCGTCGCGCTCCCGCCGCGCCCCGCATGAAACTGGCGCCTTTCGGGACGCATCCAACTGTATGTACACTTGAAGTCGCACAGGCCGGGGAGCGTCGTTCCCCATCCCCAAGGAGGAATCCATGCCGCAGAATCTGCTGGAGCAGTTGCGCACCTTCACCGTTGTGGTTGCCGATACCGGCGACATTGAGGCGATGGAAAAGTTTCGCCCCCAGGATGCCACCACCAATCCATCCCTCATCACCGCCGCCGCGCAGATGCCGCAATACCAGCCCATCGTGGATGGCGTGCTCATCGCCGCGCGCAACGATCTGGGAGAAGGCGCAACCGATCAGGCAGTAGCCAATCTCGCCTTCCAGCGCCTCGCCATCGCCTTCGGCAAAAAGATTCTGGACATCGTGCCCGGCCGCGTCTCCACGGAAGTAGACGCGCGCCTCTCCTATGACACCGAGGCCACCGTCGCCCAGGCCCGCAGCATCATCGCGCAATACGACGCAGCCGGCATCGGCCGCGATCACGTGCTCATCAAGATCGCCTCCACCTGGGAAGGCATCCGCGCCGCGGAGATCCTGGAGAAGGAAGGCATCCACTGCAACCTCACCCTCCTCTTCGGACTCCATCAGGCCATCGCCGCTGCTGAGGCCGGAGTCACTCTCATCTCGCCCTTCGTCGGCCGTATCCTCGACTGGTACAAGAAGGACACCGGCAAGGACTTCCATGGCGCGGACGATCCCGGCGTCCAGTCCGTTACGCGCATCTACCACTACTTCAAAAAATTCGGATACAAGACCGTCGTCATGGGCGCAAGCTTCCGCAATATCGGCGAGATTACAGAGCTGGCCGGCTGCGACCTGCTCACCATCTCGCCGCAGTTGCTCGCCGAGCTGGAGGCAACCGTGGCTGAGCTTCCGCGCAAGCTCGATCCCGATACCTCCCGCGCAGTGCCCCTCGAAAGAATCGTTGTAGACAAGGCCGCCTTTGATCGCATGCACGCCGCCGATCGCATGGCTACCGACAAACTGAAGGAAGGCATCGAAGGCTTCTCCGCCGCGCTCGTCAAGCTTGAGTCCATGCTGGCCGCGCGCCTCGCCGAGTTGGAGTCGCGCACGCCCGCAGCCGTGTAGTTCGCGCTGCAATCTCCTCAACAGGGCAGCCCGCGCGGCTGCCCTTGCTGTTTCTGCGCTCACCGCACATTCGCAATCGCCCCTGCGCTTTGCCAACAAACTTCTCCCGCACGCTTGGGACAACGCAACTTCTTCGATAAGCTCAGTGTCAACAAGAAGTAGTTAGGGGCAGTGGCTGGCGATCCCGGCTGCACACAGCGCGTCGCCGGCCAGTGCCAAGCGGCAATCCGGCTGCGCATGCAGTCAGAGGAGGTGTGTATGTCAACACAGGTCCACCCACTCGAACCCTTCTTCCAGCAGGCAGTTCGCAACAGTTATGAAGGTAAGCTGGGGCTGCACGATCCTGAGATGACCAGCTACGTTGCGCACCTGCTCTGCGAGTTCTCCCAGGCAGACAAGCTCTACGCCGTGCGCGATGAAAACGGCCAGCCCATCGAGGATCTCGAAGCCATGCTCCGCGCCTCCGATCCCGTCAACGGCACCGCGCCGTCGTTTGATGCCGAGCGCTCCATGCGCAAGCACATCGGCGACTACGCGCTGTTCGTGGGCGGCATGTACCCTGAGGCCATGGTTCCCGGCAACCGTCGTCGCGGCCCGCAGCCCAGCCTCGGAGATCTCATCCGCGCCGGCAAGGAGAGCTACTACATCGTGAGCCAGTTCAACCTCTTTGAGTACGAACAGGAGGCTCCGTTATTCGCTCGCCTCTCCGACGGATTCGAGCGCTGTGTCCTGGGCCTGTCGCTCGTACGCGAGGAGTTGAACAAGCGCAAAGCCTTGCTGCCGCCCATCAATTAAGCTCGCCGCTCCATCACCGCCCCAGCGCCAGTTGTACGCCTGCGGTGATGGAGCGGCCCGGCATGGCCACTCCCGTAATCTCCTGGTATCCCGTGTTGCTCAGGTTTTCCAGTCGAAGATACGGGCGAATACGCCCCGCGTCGTGTGCCACGGCCAGGTTCCAAACCGGATAAGCGGTCTGCTTGTATCGCTGCGCAATCTGCACCATGTTGCTCATGGTCCAGTTGTGAAACGCCCGCGCCGTCCACGTGGCATGGATGTTTTGCACCGGATAATTGAACACATACTCTGACTGTAGTCCGTGCAGCGCGCTCTGCGCTCCATGCAGCGCCGTCCATGCAATCCGCACCGTCTGCGACTTCACCGGAATCCAGGTCGCGGACGACTCCACCCCGCCAAAGCTCAGGCCGCTCAAATTCACCGCATGCCATTGCACCGCGGAAGAAGGCCGCACGTAGTCGATCGTGTCATGCTGCCGCGCGTAAAAGCCGGTGACGGAAAGCGTCAGCTTCGCGCCGGCAATCCAGTCCAGCCCGCCATCGCCAGACCAGGCCGACTCCGGCTTCAGATCGGGATTGCCAATCGTCGACGGGTCCGAGTAGTACAGGTCGGTGTAGGTCGGAATTCGGAACCCGTAACCGCCGCTGGCGCGCAGTTTCAATCCATTCATCACGCGCACGCTTCCGGCAAGCTGCGGAGACCACACCGCCGGCACTCCGCCGGAAAAGATCTCGTTGCGCAAGCCTGCTGAAAAATTCCACCGCCTGTGCGCCGGGCGCAGATCCAGATCCGCGTAGCCCGCACCCCGATTGCGCGCATGCACGCCCAGATTGTTGCTCCGGATGCTGTCTCCGTCGGCCTCCAGCCCCAGCAGAAGTAGCGAGCTGCCAGCCACCGGAATGGTGTGGCGCAGCGACGCCTGCCACGATCCATCGATGTGGTTGTTCTCATACACAGCAGGATCATTGCGCAGCAGAATGAACTCATCCGTGTGGCGCCGGAAGCCAAACGCCGCGTTCGTTCTCGTACCCAACTCCTGGCGCATCGAGGCAAACCACCCCTTCGTCCGCTCCCATGAGTTGAAGTTGCCATAAAACTGGTTTGCGCCGAATGCGCGATCACTCGCCGCAAACAGCAGGTCCGTAACACCCAGCCGCGATCCGGCCCAGCTCTCCGCCGAGGCATCCTCGTTGCGATAATCGCGGTCCGTCATAAAGCCCGTGGAAAAATTGCGCGTCGCCGTCATGCGCCCGCTCCACCGCCCGCGCACCGCGCCCGCCAGCAGCGACTCCTCGTTCTCGCCAAAGCTGCCGCCCCCCGCGCGCAGATGCAGCGAAGCATGATCAGGCGCTGCGGTCAGGAAATCCACCACGCCGCTCAGCGCATCCACGCCGTGCAGCGTAGACCCCGCGCCCTCCAGAACCTGAATGGAGTCCATTGCCTCCAGCGGAATCGGCAGGTCAAGGTTGTGATGCGCCGACTGGCTGTCGTTGATGCGAAACCCGTTCACCATCACCAGCGTCTGCGCAAAGCTTCCGCCGCGCAGCACAAGGTCCGATTGCGCCCCGCCCGCACCCCGCTGCTCCAGAAACACAGACGAGTCCTCGCGCAGCAGGTCGAGCGGCGTACTCACCTGCAGCAATTGCTCCTTCACCGGCAGTACCAGCACAGACCGCGGCGACTCAGCCAGAGGCACAGGCGTCGCCGACCCCAGCACAACCATGGTCTCCGTCGCAGCCTGCAGGGGCTTCTTCCGGACGGGCTGCTTTCCAGTCTGCGCGGCATCTGCCTGCGGGTTCTGTGCAACGGACACCGGCGCGCAAAGCGCCAGCGCTATCAGGCTCAACAATGGGACGGAGAAAAGGATTCGCATGGAATAGCTCAAAGCCATCATGCTGGGCAGCCAACTTCATTGCAATGAAGATTTGATAGCGACTCGAATAGTTTCAGCAGTAAACTATTTTACAAATGCCCATGCGTATCGATGCCTTCCTGCGGGAAAGTCCCATGTTCGCCGTCAGCCGCGCGGCGCGCCGGTTTGAGGCGCTCAGCGCCCAGGCCCTGGCCGCCGACGATCTCACCTTTCTGGAAGGGCTTGTTCTGGCAACTCTGTTCTTTGAGGCTCCGCGCATGGTCAAGCCATCGCAGCTCTCCGCCACGTTCCACACCAGCCGCGGCAACATCAGCCACTGCATCTCATCCCTTGAGGCCAAGGGCCTGCTGCAACGAAAAATCGACCCTGAAGACGCGCGCGCCTATCAGCTCACCCTGAAGCCGCAGGGCCGCCGCTGTGCCCTGCGCGTTATCAGCGCCTTTGACAGCCTGCAAAAGGCTTTTGAAAAGCAGACCGGCAAAACCGCGCTCAGCGCCATGCTCGCCATCCTGCAAAAGCTGGAAGCGTTGTCGCAATAAGGCGACCGCGAGTATCGGCCACTTCACCTGCTGCAGGCCACGCGCTACAGAATATAGCGGCTCAGGTCCTGATCCTTCACGATGGTGGCAACCATCTGCTTCACATACTCCGGCGTGATGGTGAAGACCTTCTCCACCCCGGCATTTGACATGCGCTCCGAGTACGGCAGATCCGCCGTTGCCTCACTCCGTATCGCCTCCGACAAAGCCGCGGCCTGGCCGGATTCCGCAGCGCGGCGGGCAACATCCGGCGCCAGAAAGCTGACGTCTTCCAGCACGCGCTCCATGATGGTGTGCAGGCGGCGCGCGCCAATATTTTCCGTCGACTCATTCACGCGAAACGCAAACTCGGCAATCTCGCGCAGAGCCTCCGGCGCAAACTCCAGCCGCACGCCCTCCGTCTCCAGCAGCGCCGTGTACTGCTTGGTCAGCGAAGACTTGGGCTCGCTGAGAATGCGCAGGAAGTCCTCCACCGTAAGCGACTTCAACTCGACGCGAATCGGGAAGCGCCCCTGCAGCTCCGGTATCAGGTCACTGGGCTTGGACACATGAAAAGCACCGGCCGCAATAAAGAGGATGTGATCCGTGCGCACCATGCCGTAGCGCGTGTTCACGGTCGTGCCTTCCACGATCGGTAGAATGTCGCGCTGCACGCCCTCGCGCGAGACATCCGGTCCATGCCCGCCTTCGCGCCCGGCAATCTTGTCAATCTCGTCCAGAAACACGATGCCGCTCGACTCAACCCGCTCCACCGCCACGCGGTTCACCTGGTCCATGTCGATCAGTCGGCTCTCTTCTTCCTGCACCAGGTAGTCGAAGGCATCCGTCACCTTCATCTTGCGCTTCTTGGTGCCCGCTCCAAAGATGTTCGGCAGCATGTCCTTGAGGTTCATCTCCATGTCCTCAAGGTTTTGGTTGCTGATGATGCCGAACTGCGGCCCGTTGCGCTCGCGCACGTCCATCTCTACCATGCGATCGTCGAGCTTGCCCTCGCGGAACTGCTGGCGCAGCTTCTCGCGCGAGCGCTGATGGCTCTCCGCGCCCGGCAGCGTCAGTTGTCCCTCCTGTGCGGGCGTCGCCGGCGGAGGAGGCAGCAGCACATCCAGCAGGCGCTCTTCGGCGTTCATCTCCGCGCGGTCTTCCACTTCCTCCAGCCGCTCCTCGCGCACCATGTCGATGGCTATCTCCACCAGGTCGCGAATCATCGACTCCACGTCGCGGCCCACGTAGCCCACCTCAGTAAACTTCGAGGCCTCCACCTTTAGAAAAGGCGAGTTGGTCAGCTTGGCCAGCCTGCGCGCAATCTCCGTCTTGCCCACGCCCGTCGGCCCAATCATGATGATGTTCTTGGGCATGATGTCTTCGGCCAGGTCGGGCGGAAGCTTCTGGCGGCGCTGGCGGTTGCGCAGCGCAATGGCCACGGCGCGCTTGGCGGCGCGCTGGCCCACCACATGCTTGTCCAGTTCGGCGACAATCTCGCGCGGCGTCAACTCGTCCAGCGCGAGTTCCTGTTCTTCAGCGGATGCGGGCAGGTAGATGGCCATAATCGAA
>JAJXXG010000713.1 GCA_021781255.1 Acidobacteriota bacterium | reverse complement strand
CCCTGAAAGACAGCAACGGCGGCCAGCTCCATGAAGAGCGGCCGCCGTTGCTCTCTTACCACCCGGGGGAGGGCTGAAGAACTTGCAGACTCGCCTCAGGCAACTTCCGCAAAGGGCTTGGACCCGCTGCCTGACAAAGGGGACGTTTCCGAGACCGGAGGCTTGCGCGGCGGCATGGAACGCTTGGCAAAGAACACTTCTTCCATAACGATGCGCGCATTGCCCTGCAGGTCAAGAAAACCCGCACTACTCTCCCGGCACAGCGCCTGGGCCTCGGCAGAAAGCTGGGGCGCAATCAGGATTGGCGTGATATCTCCTGCAACATGCCTTACATACTCGCCCAGTTTGCGCAGAGCCGACCTCACTGGACGCAGGTCTCCGCTGGACTTGAATTTGCAGACCAGCAGGCGGCTATGGCCGTATACGTCAACGTGAACAAGGATGTCGGTCTCGCCAGCCGAATCCGGCGACATGAGTTTGATGTCCCGGAGCTTGATTGCGGACACCTGCTCGAGTAATTCCTTGAGCGCCTCGACGGCCATGATCTCCAGCGACCTCTTCATGTGAATCTCTCTTTCCACGCCGGTTTCGACCGGTACAAACGGTAAAAAAGTTAGCCTTAGCGGTAATCATGCCGCCGAGCTCCGCGAGTCATAAAGGAGGAGCAGCCGCATCGCTTCCTGAGGCTGATCATGGGCACATTCTCACGTGCGGAGGATGCGCCTATGCGCTCGGCAGAGAATCAATCACTGGGAGATACGTGCCATGCTGCAGATCTTCGTCGTCTACTGCCCGGCCTCACGCAGCTGAAATCGTCGCCGTACGAAGCCTCGAATGTCCATGCTCGGAGGCAGGCCGTAAACGGAAGGAGTTCTTGCCAGACGGAATCATCGCCAGAGGAATCGGCGTCCGCCCCGACTTCATGTGAAACACCTTGAAATCCAGCCACTCGCACAGCCTGGGATCGTTAATTTCGGCCTGGCCCTCCCAGAACTCAGGGGTCAAATCGCACTGAATATAAAGATGATCCAGTTGAAGTTCGATGACATCGACATGCTTCGGAAAGTAGCGCAGCACGTTCTTTGCACCTACCTGCAGGCCGGTCACTTCGCGTCCCTTGCATTGCGTTCTTACCAACATCTCTTACCCCCGTACGGCGCTGGATATTCCTGGTCTAAAAGAACCCGCTCGAAGATTCCCCCTGCATGACAGACATTTGGATTTCACGTGCAGTTTTCAGCCCTAAGCACACTTACCGGACTTAGTTATCGTGCGCCGGATAGGGTTGCTTGTCAAGCATCGGCATGAGAAATAAATACTTGATTACAGGCATATTGCGCATAGATGACAGCGCCGTCATCTAACTCATTCAGGCGCTTCAAATCTATCCCCGTTGAGAACGATTTTCAATGCGGACTTTTATAAGCTAACTGTATTTAGTAATCCAATTTACCTTGGCAGCGACCCTGGGATAACTCAATGCAATCGCAGAGCAAAATTTGCCCGTGCGGCTGGTTCCGGCCCTCTCCATGATATGAGACATGCGGTGCGGCGAAGCTGCGAGCCCGCCGCACCGGCAGAGGCCCCTTGCCCTACTTGCTGCCCGCCTCTGCAGCCGTATAGAGCTCCACGTTGTCCTTGTCCACCAGCGTAGTGCCGGTATCAACAAAGACCGGATAGGGTGAGAAGAAATCGGCGCTGAAATCCCTGCCCAGCTGGGGCGGCGGCGCGTGGAAGATTTCGTCCAGAGACTTCAATCCGAAGTAGCCCATTGTGTAGGGCTTCTGCGCGATCGTCGAATCGATGGTTCCAGCTTTGATCCCATCCAGCGTGTCCTGGTTGGCGTCCCAGGCAATCAACACGCGGTCAGTCACATTGGCTCGCTTGACCGCATCGGAGACGGGTTTGCCGCACGCCGACTCAACGCACACAAACGCATCGATCTTTTTCGGTCCGGTCAAGGCCAAAAGTTCCTGGGCTTTGTCGAACGCGGTACGTGCGTCGCTCCTGGTGTCCACCACGTCAACGATCTTGATGTCGGGCCGCGTGCTCAGGACATCCTTGAAGCCCTTGATACGCTCATCCGTGTTGGGCTGGCCAGCAAGCGTAAAAAAGACCACGTTGCCTTTGCCGCCCAGTTTCTCCACCAGTCGCCGCCCACCCAGGCGGCCGGCCTCCAGGTTGTTTGTCCCAATGAAATAGAGCCTTCGGCTCCCGGCAGCGTCAGAATCCATCGTGAGAACCGGAATCCCAGCCTCCACTGCCGCATCAATCTCCGGCTGGAGGACGCCGACGTCGGTAACGGAAATCATAATGCCAGCCGGCTTGGCGGCCACCGCTTTTTGCAGCTCCGCAAGTTCTGCCTGCGGATCGTAGTTGGCTGGCCCCACCACCCTTGCCGTCACCTTGTATTGAGCAGCCGCCTTGTTGAATCCGCTCTCGGCAGTCTGCCAGTAGGGCAGCGACCTGTTCGCCGAAACCAGATAGTAGACCTCTTTGTTTGAGTGCCGGTTACATCCAGCAGTGAACGCAACCGTCAGCGCAAGCATGGCCAACGCAGTTTGCTTCAGTCTTGTCATGCTTTCCTCCAGGGTCCAGACGTGAAAATCTTTAGGGGCGCGCCGGGGCGTTGGCCCAGGCTTGCGCCCCTT
>JAJXXG010001176.1 GCA_021781255.1 Acidobacteriota bacterium | reverse complement strand
ATGCTCGGGACGGGTGGCTTAAGCTCGGTCAGATGCCGCATATCGACCCAAGCAGTGCACCGGAATGCCTGGTGCAGCCGCGTCCCGGCCGATTAGTGCTGTTTCCAACAGGGTTCTGGCGCGCCATGCAACCGGTAACCACGGCGACATCCCAACTGGCCATCTCGTTCGAAGCAGTACCCACGAACCCTGCCGGCGTCGATGCAGTTTAGCCACAGAAGCTGCCCACGAACCACCCGCTCTCGGCCAGACGGAGCTGGTAACTCCTTCATCTTCGGTCTCGCCGTCTTCGCTGGCTCGCATTCCCCGAAGCGGAACGCAATCTGGCGTCGAGCGTCGCCCCGGGCTCTGTCTAGTCGGATGGCGTCGATGGCGGAACGGTCGCGAGCGCAGGGGTGCGGCGCGGCGCGATCCGGCAACTGAGCCCTATCGAGCCAGAACTCTCGCATCAGACCGATCCGACGTGGAATGCAGCGCTCGTCAGGGCGTCTCTGGCAGGGTAAGCGGCCGGAAACCTCTCTCCAGACTTGGCTGCAACTGCAGGCGGCAGCCTCCTCCCCCCACTTCGCCTTTGGTCGGACGGATACCACACTGCTGCTTGCAGCTATTCACGGCCACGTCCCAGGCCACTTGAGACCGGCACGGGAGCCCTCTTCATTGCAGAACCTTGCCTGATATCAAGAACACGTCGAAACCTGAGCCCCTGCTTTACAGGGTCAATCCTGCACCCGGACAACGCCGCTGCAATCCCAAAGCCAATACACTATTGAGCGAGGCTCAATTTCCTTCCAGCCGTTGGCACGATCAGTCTACTGGGCAGCTGGTTAATGAAGCTCAGGTGACACGTGTGGACCATCCCTACAGCGAGGGCATCAATTTCAGGCAACCCCATTGATTCGGTTGTGCGCCCTCTTTGGATGCGAAGTGATGGCCGGCCAAATGACTCCGGATTATCTGCATGCTTTCTTTTGCCAGCGACGCTCGTCCGAAAAGCTTCTCATGGTTTCCGTATACCATGACGTAACCTTCGCCTAACTTAAGCTGCTTAACGCGCTCATCAACATGAACGGCGCGGATATCAAGGGGCACTCGTGACGATTTCTGGACTTGCCGGGTAGTACACTCCGGGTCGTGCGCCCAGCGAACGCCAGAGCAGGGCAAGCGGCGGCACGCGCCCCTGGCTCACTGCGTTCCGCGCCATCAAGGACGCCGCACAGGAGGCGACGTACATCCCGATCATCAGCGCAACTGACACGCGCTTCTTCTTGGATCTACTCACCGGCGCAATCAATCGATGCCTCCTCTTTCGCGCGATTGAGTGGCTGGACAGCGCTGGGCGCTAGAAATGTGCCACGCGTTCTCCAACGCGGTTCGCCAGCGCCGTTGGCAACCGCTCTAGAACATCGGCAAGGTGGCCGTATGGATCGTGCCCATTGCGCATTGCTGACTGAATCAGACTCATGACGACGGCGGTCCGCTTTTCAGCGCGCAGAGAGCCGGCGGACAGCCAACTGGCCCTGCCAAGGGCGATCGGCGATTTTTCGCTAGCGCTTGCTGGGCGCTCAATCCATGGATCATCAGCGCAAATCATTTTACGAACGGCCCGCCACACCGCTCAAGACACACGGCTCCGCTCCAACGCGGGCGGGAAACATCCAGCAGTTCATGCGCCACAGCTCAAGCCGAGCGCCTGGCAGCAGGCACTGCCCCACCCGCTTGTCCCACGAGAGGCAGGATATTATCGTGGATCAGCATCTGATCGAACTGCGGCAAATCCTGCTGCATCAATGTCCGGTATTGGGCCTTAATGGCCGTCAGCCGCTTATCGAGCAAGTCAAGAACCCGAATGGTCGCATCGGTCGGAGGATAGCCGGGATCTCCATACACATCACCTGCGCCGGTGCCCAGCTCTCCGTTCAACCAGATCAGATGGAGATATAGGCTGTACGGTGCCAGGTAGCTCTTCTCATCGCTGTTGGCAAGTGCCGGCGAGAGCATCTGATCTTCCACAGCCTGCATCTTTTGGCTCATCTTCTTGAGCGCCAACTCCATGCTCTTATGGGCTGGCATTTTCTCGCTCTTCAGCATCGCCTTGACTGTCTGCAATTGCCTGCGAAGCCATTCGATCTGATTTACCATGGCCGTCACACTGGATATGTCATTGCGAATGTGAAGCAACATATCAACACGAGCGGCGGCCTGGGTTGACGTCTCGCGCGAGTGCGGGCCAGACAGAACCTGGAACGTCTGACTGTAGGACTTGCCGTCCACAGTCACGCGCGCCGTGTAGATGCCGGGCGCGACCAGCGGCCCGACCTGCGCCTCACGTATTCCCCAGTGGGTAATAGGTCGGGAGGTCTTACCCATGAAGCGCAACGCGTCCCAGACATGCGGGTTGGTTGCAGGGGTCGCACGCAGTTTGATTAGCTTCGGCGGCGCATACCGCAGATCCCAGTAGACGCGATTGATGCCGATTTGAACGTGTGCGGCGGGGTTGCGCACCCAGCGTCCATGCTTGAATTTCGGATTGAGTCCGGGCTTCTTCTTGTGCGTCACGAGCTTCAATTTGCGAACCAACTTTCCCTTCGAGTCCAGGATCGCAACCTTGATACCCGCTGTCACCTTCTCCTTCTCCCGCTGCTTCTGGCTACTC
>JAJXXG010001234.1 GCA_021781255.1 Acidobacteriota bacterium | reverse complement strand
CGCTACGTCGAGGATCCCGCCGCGCTGCTCGAGGCGCTTGCCCGCGTTGTGCGGCCCGGGGCCACGGTGGCAAGCCTCGAGTTCCTGGCACCCCCCAACCCGTTCTGGCGGCTCTGGTGGTGGCTCCGCCGGACGGACGTGAGCTGACGCTGTACGAGTCGGATTTTCTGGAAGGTTTGGCGCTGCAAGCGGCGGTGGCCCTTGAAAATGCGCGCAATCACAAGCGCAACATCGAATTTGCGCGCATGCACCAGGATCTGGATGCCGCCCGCCGCATTCAGCGTTCTCTCCTCCCCCAGGCGCTGCCGCGGATTCCCGCCTATTCGCTGGCCTTCCGCAGTAACGCCTGCTACGAGGTCGGCGGCGACTATCTCGACATCGTGGAGCAGGCCGACGGCAGCCTCCTCATGGCGGTCGCCGATGTCGCCGGCAAAGGGCTGGCCTCCGCCATCATGTCCATGGGCTTCCGCGCCGCCTTTCGCGGCATGGCGGTCACCGGAATGTCCCTCGGCGAGCTCGCCACGCGCATGAATCAGCACCAATGGGGCGAAGGTGAAGAAGCCCGGCGCCGCTACGTCACCGCCATCTTCCTCCGCCTCCATCCCGCCGCCGGCCGGCTTGAAGTCCTCAACGCCGGCCATAACCCCGGCTTCCTCGTCGAGCCCGGCAAAGAGCCCTATCAGTTCAATGCCGCGGGCACCCCGCTCGGCCTGCTCCCCGGCATGAGCTACACCGGCGAAACCCGCGCCTTTCCCCCCGGTTCCCGCCTGCTCTTCTATACCGATGGCCTCACTGAAGTCTTTCGTGGGGATGAGGAGTTTGGCCAGGAGAGGCTCCTCGATGAATTTTCTGCGTGCCCTTCTCGAAAGGCCGATGGTATCCTCGATGCATTGTGGACGGCCATCGAGGCCTTTGCTCAGGGCAGTCCGCAGGCGGACGACATGACCGCATTGGCCCTTTGCCATGCGGCGGATACGGCGGAGATGCCGGGATGAGCGAACTGAAGTCCACGATGGTGGAAGTTAAGCTGCCGACGCGCCTCGGGTATGAAAAGGTCGCCATGAGCACCGCCTCGGCGGTCGCAAAGCTGATGGGCTTTCCTGAAGACCGCATCGAAGACCTCAAAACCGCGGTCGCTGAAGCCTGCATTAACGCCATCGAGCATGGCAACCGGCTCAATGAGAAGCTGTCCGTCGGCGTCGAGCTCCGCGCCGAGCCCGATGCCCTTGAAGTCAAGGTGATCGACGACGGCACCGGCATCAAAAAACAGCCGGAAAAACCCAATATCGACCGCAAAATTCACGGCGAAGAAGACCCGCGCGGCATGGGCATGTTCCTGATCCAGTCCCTGGTTGACGAAGCCGAATGGGTGACCGGTCTCGACGGCAAAAGCAGCTATGTCCGGCTGTTGATTAAGCTGGATAAGGACGCGGCCTGACACTCGCTCTACTCATGAAAGCGGAGGAACATCAAGAAGTGCAATCCGAGACCAAATCCCGCATTGAACAGTTGATTACTCCCGCCGGTCATCCCGTCGCCGTTCTCCGCTTTGTCGGCGATATCGCCAGCACCTCGAAAGACGCCGTGCTCGGCGCCTACCAGGCGCTTCCCCGCGAAACCACGAAGCTGATCCTGCTCGACTTCACGGGCGTCGATTACATCAATTCCAGCGGCATCGCCCTCGTCATTCAGCTCCTCATCGAGGCCTCGAACGCCGGTCAAAAGGTCTTCTGCTTCGGCCTCTCCGCCCACTTCACCAAGGTCTTCACCATGGTTGGCATCACCAAATACGCAGGCCTGTTTCCCACCCAGGCTGACGCGCTGGCCGCCCTCTAGCTGCGGTGTCTCTCAAGGTCGCAACCTGAACGCACGCTCATGCTGAGCGTAGTTTGGCCGGCTCTTGGGCCTCACCGGGTCGATGCATCTGCGCTTGCTCGTCGGCGAATTGCAGATTCACCGCACCAGTCCGCACCCTTCCCGCCCGGCCTGTTCCCCGTCGCGGGAACGCCGCCTGAATCGCGGGTTCATTCGGGTCAAACTGCGCGGCTCGGTCTGCCTGGTCTCGGTCTGCGCGGCCGCGGTCTCTCTGATCGGGATTCCGCACCGGAAGCTCTCCGCGCCCGGTCTACTGCGATCCCTTGTCGCCCTTGCCGAAGAACGGAATGTGGAACGGCGAGTCCGTCGTGGCGGGCTTCTTCTGCTTGCCGTTGTTTTCCTGGCGCAGCAGGGTGCGCTGCGAGTTGATGCACAGCCAGCTCCCGTGCACGCGCTCAAAAACGTGCGTAAATATCCCTTTTTCTTCGACCTCTTCGCCTTTTACCTTGTGCTGCAGGCTATAGGTCCCGTTGGCCACCGCAATATCGCCCAGCATGCGCACGGTGATTACCTTCTGTGTCAGGTAAAGGGACTTGTCCTGCCCGTTGATCACCTGCACAATCTGCTGGTTGCGCGTGGTCACGTCTCCGTCTGACGAAACATCGACAAACAGCGGCGAAAGCACCAGTTCCAGCGCGTACTGGTCCCGCCGGTTCACAGCTCCGGACCAGCCGTCCTCAATCTTCTGGAACTGCGCAACCTCAGGACTCACCGTCGTGGTCACGCCGGGCTCAACCGCTGCCGGGGCGCTGCTGCCGCTCGCCCCGGAGGACGGACTCTGAGCAGTGGAACTGATAACCGCAAGAAGAAGGGCAAAAAAACTGACGCAATGGCGATTCATAGCCGCAAAATACCCCAACCCGTAAAAAGAGTGGCGCTTTCCAAATGATATCTCTTAGACGCTCCACAGTCCCTGAAAGGAGCGGAAAGCCGCGGGAAAGCCGCGGCCGTCCCCCGGCCGTCAGCGCCTGACGGCTCCACAAAGATCGGTTAGAAAAGACTTTGCAGCCGGTCCGGGCTGTGCAGCGTCACGATCGAATCCTCGATCGCGATCCAGCCGTCTTTGCGGAACTGCCCCAGGGTGCGCGTCACCGTCTCCCGCGTGGTGCAGGTCATCGATGCCATCTCTTCGTGCGTCAGCAGCAGCGGAAACCGGTATTCCCCGCTCTCCGTGTGCTCGCCGATCTGATGCGCCAGCTCAATCAGAAGCCTTGCCAGGCGTGCCGCCACCGTCTCGGCCAGCGCAATCCGGCAGGCGTCCTGCAGCGCAAAGCGGTACTCCTGGCAGATGCACTGGACCGCCCGCAGTTGCGCTTCCTTGTGACTGCGCAGAAAGGTCAGAAACCTCTCCCGCTCCACCGGCCGCAGTTGCGCCGGCGTCAACGTCGCGGCCGTCACCTCGTACACGCCGTGGGAAAGCACGGCGTACAGCCCCAGCATGGAGCCCGGCCCCGCGACCCGCACTATCATATGCCGGTCTTCCGGGCGCCCCGTCGTCAATTTAAGGTAGCCGCTGCAGATCAGGTACAGGCAGCGCGCATCCTCGCCCTGCGTAAAAAGTGAGGCCTGCGACGGCAGTGAGATCGTGCTTGTCGCCAGTTCCAGATCCGCCAGCACCGCGCTGCCCAGCGAGCAAAACCACCCCGGCCGCCGATTCGCGCACGCGGCGCAACCCAATGGCGAGGGCCGGCCTGCTGCTCTCGGCCGGATCTGCGCATCGAACGTACTCTGCGTGTCCGCCATCGTCTTCTTCCGTTCATTTCTCGATGCGGCCCGCCCGCCTGCTGTCCCCGGACTCCGTCCTTCCGCCCGAGCTGCAGGTCAGACCGGGATGCCGGCTCAGCCTCGCCAAGACAGAATCCCACTTCAATTTTGATCGATGTCGAAGGCCTTGGATGTGACGGGCCTCACGCCTTTTCAAACCCCCTTGAAGTCGTGTGATGGAAGTGGTGTCGCGTTGTCCAATATCAAGCTGTAAACTCCTGAGATACGAGGCGTTTCACCTGGAAACATCTCGTCGTATCCTCTGTGATGAATGTCACCGCCCCGGAACATGACAGCCCTGTAATCTTGCGTGCATGTGGTGATGCTCCACACCCGCGAGTGGCTGCCAGGGAATCGCGGCAGTGCTCATGCTCACATGGAGCAGATTCCGCATGCGGCGCGGTCTTTCGGCTGCACTCGGTTTCGGGCTGTGCCAGGAAGTTCTTTTTTTGAAGGCGGTATTTTGCATGCATACAAATAGGCCGGTAACGCGGATGTACGGTGCGGCCCTCGGGTGGCTTACGGGGCAGCGAGTGTTTTTGATGATCCTCCTCGGCGCGGGCTTGTTCTGCGCCTCGGCCCTGGCGGCTCCGCCGTCCGGCGCCAAATCCTCTGATACATCGGCGGCTCCCGCCGCGCACGCTCAGTTTGTGGGCTCTGAAACCTGCGCCACTTGCCACGAGGCGGTGAGCAAGGGGTTTGCTTCCAACCCGCATACCAAGATGGCTTACCTGCACGGCAACCCCGCTGGCGTCTCCTGTGAGAACTGCCATGGCCCGGGGAGCGAGCACGTGGCCGGCGGTGGCGATGTCACCAAGATCTTCAACCCCGCCAAGGCCTCGGCCAAGGATGTCGATGCCAAGTGCCTTGGCTGCCATGCCGGCGCTCATCCTGACTTCATGCGCTCGCCCCACGCCAAGGCCAATGTCAGTTGCATCGGCTGCCACGACATTCACGGCGGCAAGACGGAGACGCTCCTCAAGGCGCCTCAGCCGACCCTCTGCTTCCAGTGCCACGCCGATCAGAAGTCCCAGTTCGATATGCCTTTCCACCATCGCGTCAACGAGGGGCTGATCAAGTGCAGCGACTGCCACGATCCCCACGGTACCTTCCAGAACAACAATCTGAGGAATACCGCGGATCAGAACATGATCTGCACCAAGTGCCACACCGATGTGCGCGGCCCGTTCGTCTACGAGCACGCTCCGGTCAAGGCTGAGGGCTGCATGTCCTGTCACACGCCCCACGGTTCGCAGAATGCGCGCCTGCTGAACATGCCGAGCATCAACACGCTCTGCAATCAGTGTCACAGCCGCGTTGCCAACGGAACGGTCCATGGACAAGGAGCAGGATCCGACGAACTGGAGCCTTGCACTACCTGCCATACCTACATCCATGGCTCGAACATCAATGCGGCGTTCCCCCGGTAAGAACGTTGGGAGCCGTGCCCGGAGCGCTTTTCCGAGCCCCTGGCACGGCGCCCACCGTAGATTGGTGCGTGACTTTTTAAGGGTTCGATTTCGGCAACGAGTTTGATTCAAGTGAGGCTTCATATGAAGAACGTAAGCTGGTTTTCTCGGCTTCTTAAGCAACAGCCATCTTTTGCAATGTATCTGGGGATGCTGGTAGCCATGTTTCTGGCTGCTGTCTGTATCGCGGTGGCGCAGAATCCAGTGAACCCGGTCCCGGCGCCCACCGAGCAGATGAGCGTCCCAAACGGCTATGCCATCCATGAATCCATCGACGTAGGCGGCCGCTTCTCGGGCCAGGTCGGCAGCGGTTCCATGTACGACACCCTGGTGAACCTGCAGTCCGGCCCCCGCGTCCTTGGAGAAACCTTTGAACTGCACGCTCTGCCCGGCACCAAGAATGCGCCTCTCGACGATCTGCGCGCCTTCGCCAGCGGCTTCGGTGGCGATCCCAACAACGTCGCCAAGCTGGATTTCTCCAAAGCCAAATGGTACGAGTTCTCCGGCCTGTTCCGCCGCGATCGCCAGTACTTCGACTACGACCTCCTGGGCAACCCCAATGTTCCCGGCGGGCAGTCCATCGCGCTCTCGCCCAGCGGCTCCTTCTCCTGGCCACAGGTGAACAACTCGCCCTTCCTCTTCAACACGGTGCGCCGCATGACCGACACCAACCTCTCTGTCTTGCCGCTCTCCAAAGTCACCTTCCGCTTCGCCTACTCGCAGAATGTCATGCAGGGGCCCACGTACACGCCGAGCGGCTATCAGCTGGGCGGCGGATACAGCCTCCTGCTCCAGGAATACCAGCGCAACAGCACCGACGACTTTATCGGAGGCGTCGATTGGAAGCCGGTGCGTGACACGAAGTTCACCTTCGAGGAGCAGGTCACTCACTACAAGGGCAACGACTACTTCACCCTCGCCCCCGGCGACCTCATCTTTCAGGAGGCGGATGGAACTCCGGCCGCTCCTCTGATCAGCTACGACAGCCTCAAGCCCTACTCGTCCGCTTCCTGCGACGCCACCAGCATGGCCGGCGGCTCATTCCTCACCGCATCGCCCAACGGCGGCGCCCCCATCATCAACGCGGCCTGCGCCGTGGCTACCGCCTACCAGCGCAGCCAGCCCACACGCATCCTTTATCCAACCGAGATCTTCCGCTTCCAGAGTTCGAGCATCAAGTCCATCTCCATGAACGGCGATCTCCGCTACACCGATGCGAACATGAACCTGCCCGCCTACTACGACAGCTTTCAGGGCCTGACCCTCGCCAATCCCGCCAAAAACACCCCGGCCAACCGCTCGCTTGCCTACACCGGAATTGCGAGCGCGAAACGCGAAGTCATGGCCGCGGATTACGGCGTCGTCTGGCAGGCCAGCCGGACGGTCAGTATCGAAGACCAGATCAACTACTCGAATGTGCATCAGCCGGGAACCTCGACCATGACCGGCGAATCCATCGTGGCCGATCCCGCGGGAGCCGGCAACGGCGTCATTACCAACCCGGTGCTGACCACATCCAGCGCCGCCGCGGGCGCGGGAACGCTCGAGGGCAGCAGCGCCATCGGCACCGCGCTCCCTGCCTACTTCGGCCAGCGCTTTACCACCAACAACGTCACCGTCAGTTGGGATGCAACGCCGCGTACCAGCTTCTCGCTCACCTACCGCTATCAGAACTACCTGATCTCGGAAGGGCAGGGAACCTCGCCCCACAACATTCCCATCCCGGCCAACAACACCAACTCCGGCGAGGTAACCATCAACGAAAACGGCGGCGTCTTCAATGCCGCCTGGCATCCCACGAATAACTGGGACATCAATGGCAGCTTCGAGGCCATGTACAACGACAACGCCTTCACCCCCATGGGATTCCGTCAGCTCCGGCACTACCGTGCGCATACCATCTATCGCCCCAGGACCTGGGCTACGGTCTCGGCTGCTTTCAACGACCTCGAGCGCCACAACAATACCAACAACAACCAGAACTTCCCGGGCAACACCACTCCCTACGCCGGACCGCTCGATCACGTCGATCACAGCCGCATAGGCAGCGTCAGCGCCCAGCTCTTCCCGAACGAGCAGTACGGGCTCGACTTCAGCTACTCCTACAGCGATGTCTACATGTCTGACAACATCTGCTACCTGGCCAGCGCCAGCGCGGCCCTGCCCGGTGCGGCCACTTCCGCCGGCACGGCCTGCCCCAACAACGGCATCACCCGCGCGGGCGTCTACGACTTCGGTCCGGCCAAGGACTTCATGGATGCTCCGACCCAGTTCGGGACCGTCGCCTTCATCTACTCTCCCGTCAAGCAGATCCACTCCAACCTCGGCTATCGCGTCAGCTCCGTCAACGGCAGCCGGTTCTACAACGATGCCCGCGACGTAGCCGGTTCGCTGGTATCCACCTATCAGACTCCCTATCTCAGCCTCTCCTGGGAGTCGCGTCCCGGGCTGGTCTGGAAGGCCAGCTATGACTTCTTCGGCTACGGCGAGGGCGGGCCCAGCGGCGCCCAGTACTGCAGCACCACCAATCCCACCCCAACCAGCCCCGTCGCGCCGGTCCTGTGCAGCTCGCTTGCCGGCGTCGCCGGTACCGGTGGACAGACCGGAATGACCATCTCGCCTGCCGGCGAGACGGCGCCCCGGAACTTCCACGCCAATAACCTGACCATGGGTATGCACTGGCAGTTCTAGCCGATGGTCGGCGCCATGCTCAAAACCGGACGGGGAGGACTCTAATCAACCTCCTCGCCGCCTCGCTCAAGGGTTCGCCGGGGCCATCACCATTTGCCCCGGCGAAGACAATCCTGGAAGAAGCCGCACGCGACAACTGTTGCCACGCGCTGACTCCGCCAGGGAATGAAATACAGGAGTCATACCATGAGAAAGTCCGCTCGCACCATGTCCGCGCTGACTGCCATCGTGCTTCTGTCCGGCGCAGTAGGTTTCGCTCAGACCGGAAGCGCAACCTACAAGATCAAGTGTCAAAGCTGTCACGGCGCGCAGGGCGTGCCGAATCCGGGAATCGCCAAGGCCATGGGCGTCAAGCCTGCCAGTGATCCATCCGTGAAGTCCCTGAGCGAAGCGCAGATGATTGCAATTACCGCCAATGGCAAGGAGAAGATGCCCGCTTTCAAAGGCAAACTCTCCGATGCCGAAATCAAGGCATCGGTCGAGTACTTCAGAACCCTTGCCAGGTAAGAAACGTAGCTGAAGTAAGACAACAGAAAATGCAGGTTTGCCATGAGCCGGCGCGATCGTCGGTCTGTACGACTCGATCGCGCCGTTCCCTGTTCGTGGATTGCTGATACCATAACCGATACGGCACGATTGGCAAGCAAATCCGGTTTGGACGACTGATTTGAATCCCTGGCAAGCCAGGGTCGGCGTCCGCAACGGTAACCACTCAAGGAGTTTCACCATGTCGAAGATGATTCGTTCCCAGGTTGTGCTGGCTGCATGTGTTCTTCTGGCCGGCGCCATGTGCTTCGCCCAGGACGGCGCAGCGACGTACAAATCCAAATGCGCCATGTGCCACGGCGCCACAGGCACCCCCAGTCCGGGAATGGCCAAGATGATGGGCATCAAGCCCGTCTCTGACCCTTCCATGAAGGCCCTCAGCGTAGCGCAGATTGAGTCCACGCTGAAGAGCGGCAAGGGCAAGATGAAGCCTATCGGCGGTCTCAGCGATGCGCAGATCAAGGGCGTCGCTGCCTACTTCAAGACACTTAAGTAAACACAGAGCGGTCCGCCTTCCATCAGGCGGACCGCTGCACGCACCACGGCGCCTGGTCAGGGCGAATCAGAAAAGTTGTGATGCAAGGGCGTGGATTTCCGGGAACGTCTTTCAAGAGCTCCGTCATGCTCCTGATTGCGTTCCTGTGTAAGCGGGCTCCCTGCCCTTCCTGGGCTCGCAAGTTATGTCGCTTCGCAACCCCTGCTCCCCTTCCGGGATCAAACTGGCTCTGCCGAATGCTTCCCTGATCTTCGAAGTTGGAATCGGCGCAGCAGATCGAGCGCGGCCTCGTCTTCATCAGACGGGCCTGCCCCTACACGGAGGCTGAATCATCGTGCCGGCATTTGAAAAGTTTCGCGAGGAATGGCTTCGTCCAGCGCTCTTTTTCGGTAACAATCCCATCAGCCTCGCCGGCGGCGCGATCACCACCGCCTCCGGTGTCACCATGATCAGCTATTGGCTGGCGGAGATGTCGGGTCATCTCAGCTCCAATCCCTATCTTGGTATCATCTTCTTCCTCATCCTCCCCGCCCTGTTCCTTCTGGGCCTCGCCGTCATTCCCGTCGGCATCTTTCTCCGTCGTCGAGCCCTGCTCAAGACCGGCCAGGTTCCCTCGGTCTTTCCCCGCATCGATCTCAACGACCGCATCTTCCGCCACGGCATCGATATTGTGCTCGTGGCTACCATCGTCAACTTCCTCGTTGTTGCCACGGCCAGCTATCATGGCGCGGAATATATGGACTCCCCGCAGTTCTGCGGCAGCTCCTGCCACGTCATGAAGCCCGAGTTCACGGCCTATCAGATCTCCCCGCACTCCCATGTGCCCTGTGTCGATTGCCACATCGGCTCCGGCGCCGAGGCTTACGTCAGCGCCAAGGTCAACGGCACGAAACAGCTGCTTGAGGTCGCCTTCCATCCCGTAGCTCACCTCGCCCCCAGCCTGATTCCCGACTACCCCACGCCCATCCCTTCGCCCGTGAACAGCCTCCGCCCCGCGCGCTACACCTGCGAAGCCTGCCACACCCCCACGCGCTTCGACGGCGACAAGCTCCTCGTCAAGTCCTCCTTCGCTGACGACGAGCAGAACACCGAGTCGCAGACCGTGCTCATCCTGCACCTCGGCGGAGTCGATTCCCTCTCCCACCGCACCGGCATTCATGGCGTACATCTCGGCCACATCGAATACATCACCACTGACCCCACCCGCACTACCATCCCCTGGGTGCAGCGCACCAATCCCGACGGCTCCTTGACCACCTATATCGCTTCGGCCCTCAATGGCGCGCAGCCGCAAGGGGAGCGCCGCGTCATGGACTGCATCGACTGCCACAATCGCGCCGCGCACACCTTCGTCACCGCCGATGAGGCCATCAATCGCGCCCTGGCCAACGGCGTCATCAGCACCTCGCTGCCCTTCATCCATAAAGAAGGCCTGGTTCTCCTCAAGGGCTCTTACACCAGCCAGGACGAGGCCCGGGTGCAAATCCCGCAGCAACTCGAGGCCTTCTATCGCAGCCAGTATCCGCAGGTGCTCGCCGACAAATCTGCGCTCGTGCAGGCCGCCGGGCAGGAGCTCTATCTCCTCTACAGCCAGAATGTCTTCCCCTTTATGAAGGTCACCTGGGGAACGCATCCCAATCACATCGGCCATCAGGACTATCCCGGCTGCTTCCGCTGCCACGATGGCGATCACGCCGCCAAGAACGGCGCCACCATCACGCAGGATTGCTCGGCCTGTCACAACCTCCTGGCCGTCGAGGAAGCCAAGCCCAAGGTGCTCTCCGACCTCGGCATTCAATAAAGCTCCGCGCTCCCATACCTGTACGGCGCGCCGCCACCCGCCTCCGCGGAACCTTCGCGGAGGCGCATGGCTCTTCCTCCTGCATCGCGCGCCGCATTGCCTTGAATCTTCTTCCTTTTCCCGTCGAAGAATCTGCTGCCCGATGGCTCCGCATCGCTATACAATCAGTGCCAA
>JAJXXG010000610.1 GCA_021781255.1 Acidobacteriota bacterium | reverse complement strand
CGCCGTAATAAATGTCCGGTTGGTCAATCTTGAGTCCATAGGCGGCCTGCGGCGGAATGTTCTGGATGAGGTACTTGGGGAAGCCTCCGCCGACGGTCTGCGAGGCAAAGCTCATCACGACGCCATTGCCATGGGTGAACTGCAGATACTGGTTGACCCAAGTCTGCGCCTGCGCCGGTAGCTGCTGCTCAAGTTCGCGCGTGGAGAGCATGACCTGGTGATAGCCGTCGGGCAGGTTATAGCGGCCAACGTCGACTGTATAGAACTGATAGTAGGTGCGAATGGCCTGGGTCTGCTGGTAGGTCTGGAGCAGCGGGCGGGGATCCCAGAGGCGGACGTTGTCGATGGTCTGCTGATTGCGAGCGATGACGTCTGAGGTGATGTTGGGCAGCGCGGGGTAGGAGGTTTCCTGAATGGCGTCGAGGCCGTAGGCTTTGCGAGTGTAGTGGATGTAACTCTGCAGGTAGGGCAACTCCATGCTGAACTCGCTGGGCTGCACAACGAACTTCTGGAAGAGTTGCGGCAGAATCATAATGCCAACGACATACAGCACTGCATAAGCTGCGACGCCAATAAGCGCAAGCTTGAACTGTGGCCGGAAGTAGTTCCCGATGAGCAGTGCGACGAGCACGACGGATGCGCCGAACATCGCCCACAGGGCGGGGAGCGAAACATGTACAGCCGTGTATCCGGCTCCGTAGATGATGCCCACCGTGGAGTAAACCAGGTCATAACGGTCTAGTAGGAAGCCCCACCCCCAGAGAGCGACGAGCGCGGCAAGCAGAAGCGTCACATGCCGGGTGATATACCGGTGAACCATGAGTGGGTGGCCGGGTTGCAGGCGTAAAACGCCGACGGCAGTGTACGCAACCAGCACGACGGCAAAAGCCATGATGGTGAGATAGACCAGCCCGCTCTGGAACAGCTCATAGAACGGAAGCTTGAAGACGTAGAAGCCAACATCGACGTGGAAGAGCGGATCGGTGAGGCCGAACTGGCCTCCGTAGCGAAAACGCAGCCAGGTGTCCCATTGCGAGGAGAGGCCGACAGAAAATAGGAAGGCCAGCACCGCAGAGGCTGCGATGGCGGCGAATCCCAGGAACTTTGGGTTGATGTCGACCGGGAACGGCCTGGCGCCCACTGGCGGCTCGATAAAGGCTAAGTGGTCGATCTGATTGCTGGTGTGCAAGGTGTGGATGGTCTTCGCGGCAAAGCGAAAATTGAGCCACAGAAATGCGAAGGCGCCGAGGAACGCCGCCGCGAACATGCCCCAGCGGACCGAGAAGAGCGTCCAGAAGACGCCCACATAGTGCAACTGGCGCATCCAGAGCCACTTCTGCAGAAGCCCTGCAATGAAGGTGAAGAAGACAACGATGCCGATCGTCACCAGCCAGACGGTTAGAAAGATATGGCGGCGGCGGCGCGGCGGAGCAGAGGAGTGATGCTTGAAGTGCTCGTCTACCTGGCGTCGCAGTCTTTCGATAGTTCTTTCGTCAAGAGGATCATCATCCATGAGCGTTCTCCATGTTACAAGGTTTGACGGCAGTATGCCCACCGCGCAAAGAATTCGCGCTGGTTCCTGGAACAGGCAGTATATGAAGAGCACAAAGGAGTAAATGGTGAACGCAACAAATCAGATGCAAGACATCTTTCTCTTTCACGGCAAGGGTGGACGGCCAACAGGATCGGTAATGCAACTGGAGGAGCTTCTGCGACCGGAGTTCCCGCAAGTGCGATTTCACCGGCCCGCGCTATTGCACGGCGATCCCACAGTTCCGGCAGAAGATTCGCTCCGGGCGCTTGCAGAGCTGGCAATTCCGGAGGGGGCAACGGTGATCGGCATCAGCCTGGGCGGGCTGCTGGCGGCGCGATTGCAGGAGACGGCGCGAAGAGACTTGCGGGTGATCGCGATCAGCTCACCGACCTGGGCAGACGGCGTATCGCTGGCGGAGAAGATGCCGCGACGGCTGGCGCTTTATTCTTCGAGGGACACAGTGATTGAAGGCAGGACGGCTGACTGGCCGCAACTCGCGGAAGCGCGCGACCTGCCATGGCTCACGCACAATACCGACGCACACAAGCAGCCGCTGGCAGAGATTATCGCGGGTTATTTGCATGGCGAGTCGGCGTAATAGCGGATGATCCTTCTCTGGATGGCGATTGCGCGGCGGACATTTTCGGAGCTTTTTCTTCCACGACGTCCTGATCGGTCAAGGTTTTGAGGAATGCGATCACATCGCTGATCTGCTGCTGGTTCCAGGCTGGCTTCTCGCCGGACGTACGGTTGAGCGGCGCGTCGGTAGTGTCCACGTTTCTGCGGTACTGCGGGGGCAGGTCGTTGAACTTCTCGATCTTGCCGCTGGGGCCAACCGGATACCACCTGGCAGGGTTTGTATCGCGCTCGACATAGAACCGCAGGGCCTCGCGCAGGGAGTGGAATCGGCCGTTGTGAAAGAAGACGCGGCGGATGGCTACGTTCCGCAGTGAAGGAGTGCGAAAGAGGCCGCAGTTGCTTGGGTCCTTGCTGGCTGCGTCTTTGCGAAAGGGCCCGCAAAGCCCCATGTCGTAGTAATACCCGTTTTTGTTCCAGGGAATCTGCTTATTGCGCGGTACGCCGAGCGCTTCAAATTGAAAGTCTGTAAAGAGAGGGTGCGCGCCATTCGCCCCAGGT
>JAJXXG010000524.1 GCA_021781255.1 Acidobacteriota bacterium | reverse complement strand
GGGGGCCGACCACCGGCTATGCCGGCGGCGTGGCTCTGGCCGCAACGTGGGACACAGACTTTGCCCGCAAGCTGGGCCAAAGCCTGGGCAAAGACGCCCGCGCCCGTGGCGTCAACTTCCTGCTCGGCCCCGGAGTCAACATCGCGCGCTCGCCGGTGAACGGACGCAATTTCGAGTACCTGTCTGAAGACCCCTATCTGAACTCCGCCATGGTGGTCCCCTATATTGAAGGCGTGCAGTCGCAGGGCGTGATCGCCACCGTCAAGCACTACGCGCTGAACAACCAGGAGTACAACCGCCACAACGTGGACGTGGAGGCGGACGAGCGCACCATGCGCGAAATCTACCTGCCGGCGTTCGAGGCGGCCGTGACCAAGGCACATGTGGACTCGGTGATGAACTCCTACAACCTGATCAACGGCTCCCACGCCACCCAGAACGAGTTCCTGAATCTGAAGGTGCTGAAGGGCGACTGGGGCTTCCAGGGCGTGCTGATGTCGGATTGGGACGCGACCTATGACGGCGTGGCCGCGGCCAACAACGGCCTGGACCTGGAGATGCCCTCGCCGCGCTTCATGAATGCCGCAACCCTGCTGCCCGCCATCCAGGCCGGAACGGTCAAGGAATCCACCATCGACGACAAGGTGCTGCGCCTGCTGCGCACCGAGTTGCGCTACAAATTCACCGACCGCCCGCAGTTGGACCTGAGCGAGTCCACCTACTCCGTGGCCGCACGGCCCGTTGCCCTTGAGGGCGCTCTCGAAAGCCTGACGCTGCTCAAGAACGAAGGCAACATCCTGCCGCTCGACCCCGCCAAGATCAAGACCATCGCCGTCATCGGTCCTGACGCCTGGCCGGCCGTGCCCGGCGGCGGCGGGTCCTCAGCAGCAACCGCGTTTGAGCCTGTCAGCATTGTCACCGGCATCGCGCAACTGCTGGGCCCCAATGTGCATGTGCTCTACACCCGCGGCCTGCCGGATATGGCGATGGTCTTCCGGCGCACGCAATGGGAGGGCGAAGTGAAGGCAGCCACCTACCCCAGCAAGGACTTCACCGGCACACCAGAAACCGCCGACGAGCGCCTCATCGCCTCCTACAAGCAGGAGTGGCGGGGACCGCAGGACAAGTCGCCACGCAGCATCCGCTACACCGCCAGCTACAAGGCAGCCAAGGCTGGCAAGTACCTCATCCTTGCCGCGGCATCCGGCAGCGACCACTACAAGGTCTTGGTGGATGGCAAGCAGGTGCTGGAGCAGATCCAGGTCGAGGGCCAGCATCCTGCGTCCGCCTCCATCGACCTCAGCGCCGGCCAGACCATCCAGGTCGTCGCCGACTACCTGCCCGGCTTCGTCGGCAACCGCTTCGGCCTCGGCATCGTCAATGAAGCCGACATGATCTCAGAAGACGTGAAGAAGTTCGCGTCCGCGGCGGACGTGGCCATTGTCGCTGTCGGCTTCAGTCCGCAGACCGAGAGCGAAGGCCTTGATCGCACGTTCACGCTCCCCTGGGGCCAGGACGCGCTGATCGAGGCTGTCGCGGCTGCCAATCCGCGCACCATCGTTACGCTCACCGCAGGCGGCGCCGTGGACACGCAGCGCTGGCTCAACAAGATTCCCGCATTCCTCCACAACTGGTACCCCGGCCAGGAAGGCGGAACGGCTGTGGCCGAAGTGCTGTTTGGCAAGCACAACCCCGAAGGCAAGCTGCCGGTGAGCTTTGACCGCACCTGGGAAGACAACCCGTCGTTCAAGGACTACTACCCCATCCCCGGCGCGGACACGAAGCTCGAAGTGCATGAGGTTGGCCGACCTACTCGCATCGACACCATCCCCCACGTCAGGTACGAAGACAAGCTGATGGTGGGTTACCGCTACTGGACGACGACGGGCAAGCATCCGCTGTTCCCGTTCGGCTACGGGCTGAGCTATACAACATTCAGCTTTTCCAAGCTGGTGGTGCCCGATTCGGCGAAGTCCGGGTCCACGGTCACAGTCAGCTTCAACGTGTCCAACACGGGCAAGGTGGCCGGAGCGGAAGTGGCGCAGGTGTACATCTCTGACCCGTCCGCCACGGTGAAGCGCCCGGAGCGCGAGTTGAAAGGCTTCAAGAAAGTGAGCCTCAACCCTGGCGAAATCAAGAACATCACGGTCGAACTGGATGCGCGCGCCTTCAGCTACTGGGACGAAACGACGCATGGCTGGAAGATCGACCCCGGCAAGTTTGTCGTGCGCGTGGGCGACTCCAGCGAACACACGCCGCTGCAAGCGGATGTGACGCTGCGCTAGAATTCGGCGCGCAGAAGCACTCGAACGGCCCGCAGGTTTATATCTGCGGGCCGTTCAAGTTTTGGGAGACACGGCGCGTAGATTCCTGTTCAGCAAGCCTGCGATTGAGCGGGCCAGGATTTTCCATGCGGATGTGGAGGCGGGCCTGCATCGCTGCCGGTTTGCATGGAGAGAACCGGCGTTTGCTCTGCGTGGATGTGGAGGAATTGTTGCGGTGCCTGGGCGAGCGTTGAGCGTCCCCATCCATGTCGTCCGCTGCGAGCGGACAACATGGATGGGGTAGCCCTGGTGGCTTCGTGGATTCCCAGGTCCCAAGTGCGGGACCTGGGGCACCCGGCGGCCCCGGCTCAAATCGAACGGCCTGCGCAGTATCCCGTGCAGGGCGCTCTACTTGCTTGTCACTTCGCTTCCGCCAGGTCGATCAATTATTCGTCGATTTGTCTGCAAAAAGCTTTGCAGCGTCCTCTGAGCTCAACTTCACACCGGCAAGCCCCGCAGCGTACGCCAGCACCGGATCCCGTCCCGCTGCGATATCGGAGGAAGCCGGCAGCATCGTGCGATCCGGCTCCACGCCAATATGCTCCAGGGTCTTGCCGTCGGCCATCACCGAATCGCCAATCGTGACGGAAGCACCGTAGTAGTAAATTGGATTCTCACCATAGGCGTGAGAGTAGACTCGCGACACCATCGTACGACCGGAGCTGTGATCACCCAGGATTGTTCCGCGCTCCTGCAGTTGCACAACACGTGCAAAGATCTCCCCACCAGAGGCTGTTCTGCTGTCAATCAGCACAATTAGATCTCCTCCAAAGGCGCCGCTGCGATTCGGCTTCACCAACAGAGGATCAAGTTTGCCGCGCTCAACCCAGTTGCCAACCTTCACATCCCGGTTAAAAATGTCTTCAAGATAACTTTCGACCGAATCGACCCTGCCTCCAGGACAACCCCGAAGATCCACAATCAGCGTTTTGTGCGTGCGTGCCCGCTTGAATAACGCATCCACCTCCGCACCGGTCTGCACAAACTCCGGAATTCGAAGGATCATCAGGTCCGGACCAAGCTCCTTGTACACCGCCCGCACTTTGTCATAAATCTTCTCTCGGTCTATCCGGATCTGGTTGCGGTTCCATGTGCTGTCGCCGAGCCCCGCTACTTGCGCATGTCGCTCCACCTTCGCAGCCACATCAAGATGTATCAGTTTGCCCACAGGGTCCCGCAAATCGAGTTGGAGACTGCTGCGCGGTATCAGCACATTCAGCGAATATTCAAGCTTTGGCGTGCTCGCGCGGTCCACAGCAAAGCCATCAATAGTCAGCAACTCGTCCCCGGGGTGCATGCCCTTGCTCTGTGCGTCACTCTTGGGCTCCACTTTGGTCACATAAGCGCGCTTCCCCACGATCTCAAAGTCGAACCCGTAGTCTGCGGTGGCTAGATTCCGTGGCGGATAGAAACGCGTATGAGAGTCGTCCAGGCGCTCAAGCAGCGCGGCAATTTCTGTATTCGCCACCTGCATATTCGGTGCCTCGTCGATGCTCTGCTTTGTCTGGCGAACCAGCGCATCCCAATCCAGGCCTTGCAGCTTTGAGTCAAAGTAATACTTGCGCACATCAGCGGAAACATTCTTCAGCATCGTCTCCGCCAGTTCCCGGTCCAGCCGGGAAAGCTGCTGCGCCAACAAACGAGGAGCCGGCATCGCAAGCACAGCCAGCAGGAGGATGAACTTACCCCGGCGGACAATGGCAAAGCACATCTCCTGCCAAGCATTGCCGGCAGGGTTTCCTCGACCCATCGCTTTGATTGTGCACAGCATTCCCATCTTCATGAAATAAGCTCCTCTCCGCCTCAAATCCTCTTTGATTGCAAAGCTTTTCAGAAAGGCAAATTATAGTCGAACCCATACTCGATGCCGCCGCGGGATGCAGGATTTCGACTCTTTCAAGCAGCCCTCCCGAAACGGGGCCCCGCATCGACTTTAAAAACCTGCCGATCCGGGTCGCCTGCTAGAAACATGCTTGCGAATTTCACTAACAAGCCTTGGACAAATCAGCTACACTTGCCCCCTGTGTTCGACCAGACAAAGTGAAGGGAACCCGTCATGAATGATTGGAAGCTGCTCCAGAAAGATCCCTCGGAGGCCCTTGCCCGGTTGCACTACTTCTCCGTCGTGAAGAAGCATGCGACCGGCGAGGTGGAGGCCCGCATCACCGTCAAGGAATTTGCCACGGCCAAAACCTCGGATATGCAGTTCTTTGCCTGCGCCGATGTTGCCTTGAACCAGAAGACACTCAGCTTCCACCCCGCCGGATGGGGAGAGTCGCTGCTCATCGCGCTCTCTGAGTGCCTGCGCAATCTCCGCAAGTTCGAATACGAGGTGTTGGACCAACCCTCTCCGCCTTCTGCGCTCCCCGACTGACGCCCGCATCGGCGCTCATCCCGCTCCTCCGCAGCTCCGTCGCGCTCATCGCGTGGCCGCAATCACGCGCGGTCCATTGCGTCAGATGCGCAGAAAAATGCGCCTGCGATACATCCAGAAAAGGACAAGCCAGAAGATCAGCATCACGGTCGTCCCCAGCATCAGCGGCTCCAGACCCGCGCCAAACACCTGAAACACCCGGTAGCCAAGATGGATGTGCAGGCTGCTGATGATGAAGTCCTCCCACAGGTGGGCAATCAAATAGGCCGCGATTGAATTCATGCCCACCACCACCAGCGGAAATGCCCACCGGCGATACGACTTCACATCGATGATCCAGGAGAAGGCGGCGAGAAAGAAGAAACACACGCCACCGCTGAACAGCGTCCAGCTGGGCGTCCAGATGCGCTTCACAATCGGGCAAATGCCCGCGAAGTGCAACGCGAGTCCCGCCGCCATCAGCAGCGCCCCAGCCACCACAAACCGCTTCACCGGAATCTTCGGTGCCGCCGCCCGGAACCATTCGCCCGCGCGCAGCCCCAGCAGCATCGTGCCCAGCGTGGGAATAAAACTCAGCGTCAGGTAGCCGCCGTCGTTGTACGCAAACCGCGATGCCCTTGGAAGCAGATTCAGAAACCACACGTCAAGCGCCTGCCCAAGGTTGCTGTTCTTGTTCCAGTGCGCGGCAAATCCGCTGAAGTTGTACGGCCAATGCGCGGGCACGCCCACCGCCGCCCAATCAAACGTCGCCCCCGGCGCCGGATACAACGCCCACGCCAGCCAATACCCAAACAGAATCACTCCCAGCGCGGTCCATTGCCAACGCGGCCGGCAATGCGCCAGCAGAAAGGCAAACGTGTATCCCAGCCCAATCTGCGTGAGCGTGTCTTCGAAGGTGTAGTAGGTCTGCCCGCTGTGCGTTGAACGCAAAAAGATGCCCAGCGCAATCAGCACCAGGCTGCGCCAGATCGTATGCGCCAGCTGCTTCGCAAAGCTCTGCCCTTTGCTCATGCGGCTATGAATGGAGTACGGCAGCGCCACGCCCACTAAAAACGTGAACCCAGGCTGGATCGTGTCATGCAGCCCCATGCCGGCCCATTCAACGTGCGTCTGGTTGTAGCACAGCACATTCCAGAACAGGCTCTGCGGATAGGCCCGCGCGACCGCGGCAAACTTCATCACCTCGCCCATCATCAGCAGCATCACCAGCCCGCGATACGCATCCACCGCCACGTTGCGCGAGGGCAACGGCTTTGCATGCGCGCCGCTCACCTGGGACTCCCTTTCACCGGTCACATCCATCGCAGTCGCCATGTGCGCTCACTTCCCTTCCGTCGTCGCAGCCGGTTCCGGCAGGCCCACCTCGCTTGCGGGGGCGAGCGTGTGCGTTTCCCACCAGCGATTAATGACCAGTTGCCACTGCTCGCCGCGTCCAATCCAGAGTTGCGCGGAGCGGCTGTAGCGGGCCTGGTTGTTGGCGAGCCAGTAGGGCCGGTTGTCGCGCAGCCACGCGTCCGTGAATAGCTGGCCCAGCTGTGTGTAGCCGTCGCGGATGTCCTGCATCTTTCCGTTGTTTGAGCCGATGGTTTCAAGCATCTCCGCGACCTCATCCCAGCGTGTCTTGTCACCGGCGAGCGCCTGAGCCTGGCTATAGATGGAGGCGCACTCGGCGGCTTCCTGAAATTTGAGGCCGATGAAGTCGATGCGGCGCGCGCCAAGTTCCATTGCATCGAGAGCTTCAGGATTTTCGAGGCCGCGATTTTGAAGCTTTGCGGCGGCGCGCGCCTCGGCGAGCAGCGTGATGGCGCGCTCGGCGTCCAGGCGCATTTCTGAAGCTACGGGGAGCAGCTTTGCGCTGACCTGCTGGCCCTGCGGCGAGAAGGGATCGAGCCAGAAATAGGAATCCTGCACATCGTCGAGGCCGGCTTTGCGCAGCACGGCGTGCGCGGCCATGAGCTGGCGCTGGGCCTCGTCGATTTTGCCGGTTGCGTCGTTGTGAAACGCCAGCCCATACGACGCGGTGAACGCCTGCTCTGAGCTCTCACCGGGCTGCCAGCTTGCGGCCGCGCCAAAGAGCACGCCAAACCAGTTCTCGTCGAAGATGCCCTCGCCGTCGTCGTTCCAGATGGTGTTCAGCAGGCCGGTTGCGCCCAGCTTCTGGCCGTCGCGGACGAAGGCGCGGATGTTGCCGAGAGCCTCATTGTTGTTGGGATAGACGCGGTTCCAGTTGTTGACGCCGGTGGCGACCCAGGTCTGGAGACCGGCCTTTGTGAAGGGCAGAATGAGTGGCGTGAAATCCGGCTCGGCGTCATAGCGCCAGGGCACGGCAATCATGTCTTTCGGCAGCGTGCCGACGAGTTCGGGCGACTTGACAGCGATGTCTCCCCAGAAGAGGAGCTGCTTGTGATACGGCGCGAGCGTGGAATGAATGCGCGTGAGGAAGTCGAGGTAGACGGCATTCAAGCCCTTCTGATTGACTTCATCGCGCGTGCGGCCGAGGCCGAGCTCGAAGGTTTCATCGGCGCCGATGTGCGCGTAGGGGCCGGGGAAGACTTTGGCGAGATCGGCGAACCAACTGGAGATGAGGGGCAGCGTGGCGGGGTCGCCGGGAGCGAGGACGGAGCCGTGCGGCGTTTCGCCGAGAGGCGAGTACTTCTCAAATTTGAGGACGTGATGCAGGTGCCCGAAGGACTCCTGCTCGGGAAGGATGGTGATGTGATATTGCGCGGCGTAGGCGACCATCTCGCGGGCTTCGTCAGGCGTAATGGCTCCGCCGGGGAAGGCCGCGACAGGCGAGCTGGAGTAGGCGAATGTGTGTTCAAAGTAGGGCGAGAAGGTATTGATTTTGTACGCTGCGATGGTACGAATTTCACGCTTGAGGAAGTCCATGTTGGGCAGCGGGCCGCGCGACCAGTCGTCGCTGATGCCGCGATGCGGCATGGCGGGCCAGTCGCGCAGGGTGGGCACAAGCAACTGCGCGCTCTTGCCGCTGCCGCGCAGCAATTGCTTGACGGTCTGCACGCCGTAGAAGATGCCGGCGGGAGACTCGGCGATGACGGCGAGGCCGCGCGAGTCGTCGGGCACAATGATGTAACCCTCGTCGTGCATGGCGGGGTCGAACGTGAGGTGATGGCGCTCGAGCAGCGCTTTGGCAACGCCGCTGTCCGCGTGCTCCAGGCGAACGATGGGCGCATCGTGATCCGCACGAGTCATGCCGCGGAGCTTGAGAGTCTCTTCGAGATTCTTCGCCGCGAATTCGTCGTCTGCATTTTTCTCGTAGGCGAAACTCACGCCGGAGTCGCCCACCGCGATGACCTTAACCGCGGAGCACTCGCGCGGCGCGGGAATCAGATGCAGGTCCGCGCAGACGGGTGCGGCTGAAGATTGTGCAGCCGCGCCGACAGCGGCGCACAACAGAACCAATGAGACCAGAGAGAAACGGAGATGCATGAGCCCTTCCTTCTGTAAATCGAAAGCCGGAAGAAAGGCTAACGCATCTCCGCTTGCTGTGTACACAGCGGGGCGGGATGGATGGCGGTTGAGCTATCGCAGGCTCTTCAAGGCCGGATAGAGCTTGCGCCATTTTGCATAGCCGGTCTTATACGCGGTGAGGTCGGCGGGGTCGGGCTCGATACGCTGGGCGACCTCGATGGCCTGGGCGCAGGCCTGGTCGAGGCTGGCCCAGTGGCCCGCGCCTACGCCGGCCAGCAGCGCGGAACCGAATGCGCCGCCTTCCTCGGCTGTGAGGACCTCGACTGCCTGGCCGTAGATGCCGGCCTGAATCCTGCGCCAGAGCGGGCCGCGCGCGCCACCGCCGCCGAGACGCACGGCACTGACGGGAATGCCGAGTTCGGCGAACAGGGTGAAGGTGTCCTGCAGCGAGTAGGCCACGCCCTCAAGCACGGCGCGGACAAAGTGCGCGGCGGTGTGGACCGTGGAAACGCCGGCGAATGCGGCGCGGACTTCAGGGTCGAGATGCGGCGTGCGCTCGCCGAGCAGATAGGGCGCCCATTCGAGGCCCTGGCTGCAGGCGGGAATCTTCGCGGCCGCTTCAGTGAGCGCATCATAGCTTTGGCCGGCGAAGAATGTCTCCTTGAGCCAACTGAAGCTGAGACCGGCGGACTGGGTTACGCCCATCACGTGCCAGACGCCGGGCACGGCGTGGCAGAAGGTGTGCAGCCTTCCCTTCGGATCCTTCGTCGGCTCTGCCGTCGCAGCAAACACCACGCCCGAAGTGCCGATCGTCGCCGACACCGAGCCGGGCTGCAGGATGCCCATGCCCACCGCGCCCGCGCCCTGATCGCCCGCTCCAGCGACGACCGGCGTTCCGGCGGCGAGGCCCGTGAGGCCAGCGGCGGTTTCGCTGATGCGCGCGCAGACTTCCGGCGACTCATACACACGTGGCAGCCAGCTTTCGGGAATCCCCGCCGCTTCGGCCACTTCCTTTGACCAGCGGCGGTGCGTCACGTCCAGCAGCAGCGTGCCGCTGGCCTCCTGCACGTCAATGGCGAACTCTCCTGTGAGGCGGTAGCGAACGTAGTCCTTGGGACACATGATGTGGCGCGTCTTCGCAAAAATCTCCGGCTCGTGTGTCTTCACCCACAGCAGCTTGGTGAGGGTGAAGTTGGGCAAAGCGGGGTTGCACGTCAGCTCGATGAGGCGGTCGTAGCCGATCTTCTCGTGCAGCCAGTCGCACTCGGGCTGGGTGCGCGTGTCGCACCAGATGAGCGAGGGGCGCAGGACCTGGCCGTTCTCGTCGAGGAGCACGGCGCCGTGCATCTGGCCGGTCAGGCCAATGGCGGCAATGGGCTCACGCGGCTCGGGCGCGGCGGCCAGCGCAAAGCGAATGGCTTTCTGCGCGGCCTGCCACCAGTCTTCGGGGTCCTGCTCAGCCCAGCCGGGGTGCGGCGTGCGAAAGGCAGCATGCTCACTTGATGCGCTGGAAATCACCTTGCCTGCCGCGTCCACCACCACGGCCCGCGTGCCGCCCGTGCCCACATCCATTCCAAGAAACCACATCGCCGTACACCTCTCTTGCGTAAATCGGTTTTTCTCAGCGCTCGCAGCATATCAGCTTTGGCGCATGACGGAAAGTTCATTCAGCGGCGCGGGAGAATCGACTTTTTGCGTTGCCCGGCAGCGCTCTGGCGTTATATTGTTGCGCAATCCCCGGAGGTCTTTCGCTTTGCCTTTTTCCAATCGAGCATGCATTGAGAGTCTTTACACTTCCCTGGCCCGCGGCGATGCTCCGGCAGCGTTCGCAAAGATGGACCCTGAGATTGTCTGGTATGAGGCGGAGAACTTTCCCTACTCGGATCGCAATCCGTATGTTGGTCCGGCGGCCGTGGGCGAGGGTGTCTTCTCCCGGCTCGACACGGAGTGGGATGGCTTCCAGGCCATTCCTGACGAGTTCCTCGATGCCGGCGACACGATTGTCGTGACAGGCCGTTACCGAGCGACATACAAAGCAACTGGGATCGCCCTCGATGCCCAGTTTGCGCACGTGTGGCGGCTGCGCGATGGAAAGGTGACAGGCTTTCAGCAATACATGGACACGGCGCAGGCCAACCGGGTGATTCAAGGCTAACGCAACTGCACATCCGCACATCGACTACACATCCGCGCAAGTCACCGCTCTATGAGAGACGACTTGCAGGCATGGCAAAGGCGGGCTGCGAGGTCCGCACACGAGGATTTTCCCCGAACCACTGAACTCAGCAAGAGAGAGGTCACTCCATGAGCACTCACGCCCCTAATCCCGAACACATTCTGCAAACCGGCCTGGCCTTCTGGGCCTCAAAGACGCTGTTGAGCGCGGTCGAAATGGAGGTCTTTACCGAGCTGGCGAAGCGGCCCGAAGATCTCGAATCGCTGGCCGGACGCCTGGGCCTGCACCCGCGCTCGGCACACGACTTTCTGGATGCGCTGGTCGCGCTGGGTTTTCTGGAACGCCACGACGGAAGATATTCCAACACGCCCTCGACGGACCTTTTCCTCGACAAGCACAAGCCGTCGTATATTGGCGGGATTCTGGAGATGGCGAATAAGCGGCTCTTCCATCACTGGGGCGACCTGACCACTGCGCTGCGCACGGGCTTGCCGCAAAACGAGGCGAGCCGCGGGGAAACGGACATGTTCGCGACACTCTATGCCGACCCTGAACGGTTGAAGGTGTTTCTGCGCGCGATGAC
>JAJXXG010000182.1 GCA_021781255.1 Acidobacteriota bacterium | reverse complement strand
GCAGGTACCGCCTAGTTTCTCCGATTCTTCAACCAGCGCGACCTTCAGGCCGTATTGACCGGCCCGGATCGCTGCCGTGTAACCGGCGGGGCCTCCGCCGAGGATAGCTACGTCGTAAATCGTCTGTGCCACAGCGAACTCCGATCAGGAAGAGCTTCGCAAACAAAATTCCACGGCGAAGCAGCGAGTTAAACGAGTCTTGATAATGTTAAGAGAACGTCTCATACGGCGTCTTTGTTACAAATGTCCCAACTTGTTCAACTCCTGTCACATTCAACTTGCGATTCCGATAATAGCTATGCCGATTCCGTTGATACTTCTCCCAACCCTCATGACGCTGCTCGGTGCTGACCCGGTGCAAACAGACTGCGCTCAAGAAGCATCTGGGCCCTCGCCAGGTCCGCTGGAGAGTTGATATTGAGAAACCAGCAGTCCGCAGGCAGGCCAGCCGGATGAGTAACCTGTGCGGTTTCGATGATCGACTTCAGCGATATGCTCATGACCGTTTGCCCCAAATCTCTCGCTGCTGTTTGAAATGCCGAGAAGCAGCCCCTGTTTCCGTTTGTGAGGGCAGCACGCAAACCAGACAGTGCCGATCGCTCGATAACCGCTGGAAATGTCTGTACAATCCCATTTGTCTCGACCACGGAAATAGCGGCACGAGCGCGCTGTGCCCTAGCGAGAAGAAAGGCCAGGAGGGCTGTCGGTAGCAGTGGCAAATCAATGGGCAGAAATACTGCCCAGCGCGTCTCAGTGGACGCGAGCGCCGAACAGATTCCTCCCAGTGGACCTTGATCCTGCTCGGAATCCTCGATGACAGGGGCGAATGAATCCAGTGTTGCGCGTGCCCCCGCAATAGATCCCCTCAATCCAGTCTCGCGAAGGATAGTTAGCGCATGAAGGACGAGTGGCTGGCCAGCCAATGGAACGAGCGCTTTGTCAGTACCCATACGGGCAGACTGCCCACCAGCCAGAACAAAACCAGCGACATCAACATCGCGTGCTAAGCTTGAGGCGATCAAATCACTGGTCTCCCGTAGCGAGGTTTCCATCCCATCATGGTGTCTCTCGATGCGTTGCGATCGACAATCGAATCGGTAGTTTTAACCGAATGACCGATCGCAAGAGGCTTGCAGCGCTTGCCGTGGCTACCTATTTCGGCAATGCGGTGCCTGCCTTTTCAACCTTGCGTGCAATCGCAAAGGGGGCGCATGTATCCAACGTCCGCACAAGCCGGGCAAAGTACCTTACCTTCTCGATGCACCTCGCGCTGATTGAGAATTTCTTCTCCACAGATACTGCAATTAACCCGAACACCAGGCCGAGCGATCAATGCCTTCAGATCGATAAGCAATTCGATTTTGCACGCGGAAAGGAGGTCGGCCGCCGGCATGACCTGATACGCCTCAAGCTGAGCTCGCCAGCGATTCGGCGCGGCAGGTGCATAATCCGCAGCACGAGCGCGGCATTGAGAATTCGGCCAAATACGGATCGCGTTTCCCGTCTTCGTGTCTACAAAACTCGCTGCTACCTTGCCGTAGTCCATCAGCCGCAGTGTGCGGTGACCGACGGAGCATCCCGTAGTTGCGGTGACTCCATCTACAAAGCAGCCGTCTGTCTCGACAAAGGTGTAAAGCCGCTTATCACGTTGAGGCAGTTCCAGGCCAAGCAATTCGCCTGCGTATAGGCCCATGCGCACGCCCAATACCTGCCGCGGACATAGGTGCCTGTGCATCGCTGCCGTCTCTGTAAGAAGCGTCTGAACATCAGGAACAGTAGCCAAAGGATCTTTCTCCTTTTTGGCATCTTGGGTGCATGACACCTTCAAGTCCAAAATACTGGTTGAGGATGGCGCCGGTCCTCGGCACAAATTACATCCGACTAATGTGCGCCAGAGTCCGGTTGTTGTTGCTTTGCAACCTCACCGAGCACGCTCGTCAACCCTCTCAAGGGGCTGACCAGCGACATGGAAATGCCATGCCGATTCTTCAGATATTCTGTCGTGTTGTAAGTCAGCCAGACCGTGCCGGCTTCATCCTCCCAGACCAATACTTTTGAGGGCAGATCAATCCCCAATGTCGGCGCGGCGATCATCATCGGCGTTCCGACTACGGGATTTCCGAACAGCAGCACTTGCATGGGCCGCATCGAGATACCTGCTTCCGCTGCTGCTAGTGAATGGTCAATCCGGGCAAAAATACGCGTACCCCGATCCTTAAGTACAGATTCCAGGCGATCTACGATTTCGGTCACGGAGCGGCTGCACCGAAGGTGGATCATGCCGTTACCATCAGCGGCGTCAGCAAGCATCGCGCGCACCTCCACACTCCGCTCGCCGCCACAGAAGTGCGCTCATCTCCGGTTCAAAAGATAGTAGACATCGTTCCATCTAAGCTCTTTCCTGAAGTCTTCAAGATGCGTCCGGTTATCGATCGACAAAAACTCAATTCCTGCGATCTGAGCGAAGTCCTCCAGGTGCTTCATTGTCAATGCCTGACTGAAGCTGGTGTGGTGCGAGCCGCCTGCGTAAATCCAAGCGGTCGCGGCGACCTCCAGGTTGGGCTTCGGCACCCATACGGCTCGTGCGACTGGGAGTTTGGCGAGTGGCTTTTCCGGCTGGACAACTTCCACCTCGTTCGCGACGATGCGAAATCGGCCTCCGAGATCGACCAGGC
>JAJXXG010001197.1 GCA_021781255.1 Acidobacteriota bacterium | reverse complement strand
CAATTTGCTACGATTGCGGAAATTCGCGTGATCACCCGATAACTTATGACCCTGTTCGATTCGATTCTCTTGTTTGCTGCGGCGCTTGCCGCCGGCGTGCTGAACTCGGTTGCGGGAGGCGGCAGTTTCTTCTCTTTCCCGGCGTTGATCTTTTCGGGCGTGCCTGCCATTCATGCCAATGCCACCAACACGGTTGCCATCTGGCCCGGGACCGTGGCCAGTGCAACCGCATACCGGAAACGAGTGCCGCGGAACGCGATTATTCTGGTTCCCCTGATTCTGGCAAGCCTTGCGGGTGGATTCTTCGGCGCACACCTGCTGATCCACACTCCGCAGCGAACATTCCTGCGTTTGATCCCTTTTCTGTTTTTGGGGGCGACCTTCCTGTTCGCCTTCGGGAAGAAGCTGGTGCGTGGCTCCGCGCGCCCGGACCAGCGCAGCCATCCTTCGTGGCTCGCGCTGGGCGGAGTCACCCTGGTGCAATTCTTCATTGCAGTTTATGGCGGTTACTTCGGCGGCGGCATGGGGATTCTGATACTGTCCCTCCTCGCCTTTCTGCCGCTTCCTGATATTCACGCGACAAACGGCATCAAAGCGCTCCTTACTTCAGCGGCCAATGGCGCCGCGATCGTTACATTTATCTCTGCACGACTCATCTTCTGGCCGCAGGCGGTGTTAATGCTGGTGGGCGCCGCGCTGGGCGGTTATGGCGGCGCGCATTTCGCTCAGAAGTTCAATCCCTCGCGGGTGCGCGCCTTGGTCATCTGCGTCGGCTTTACCATGTCTTTCTATTTCCTCTACCGCTACCACTAAGAGCCGCGCGCAGGTAGCAGTGGCGCGCTGGATAGAACAACGCTCGGCGAGACGAACGCATTAGCTCAACTTTCCTGTCATTCCTTCGGCATAGCCACCGGCCTGCCCGTGCGAATCGACTCCCGCGCCGCATCGAGAATCTCATTCACCTCTACGTTCAGTCGCGCGGAGAGCAGCCCCGTGATTGGGCGGTCCTGCCGGATGCTTTCAACGAAATACCCGATGGGATTGGAATGATCAGGCGGCAGCGGTGTAAGCGATTCAGGCTCGCCGTCAGGAGCCTGGGCGGTTGCCATCACGTTGTACCGGCGAAACAGCAGGGCGTCCGGCTGCGCCATCAGGCTGCCGTGCGGGCCGAACACCTGGATGCGCTCCATGGTGAAAGGCCAGTCCCAGGAGGGTTCCAGCACGGCGGTACCATCGGCATACTCCAAGACGATCACGGCGTCATCTTCAACGGCGTTGTGCTGCTGGACCTTCAATTTCAGCGAGTGGGCATACACTGTGGCCGGCCGCCCCTTCAGCCACAACGCGAGCGCCGCGCCGTAGCACCCAAAATCCATAAGCGCTCCGCCACCGTTCTTCACCGGATCGTAGAGCCACGCTGCAAACTCTTTTGACGTGCCGATTTCGCGCGGCCCCTGGTGGCCGTATTGCGAAACCAGCTGATGAATAGGTCCGATTTTGCCCTCTTTCACCTGCTGGTAAAGCTGCTGATAGGATGGCAGCCAGTTGTTGAAGTAATTCACCATCAGCTTGATGTGCGAGGTCGTGGCCAGTTTCTCCATTTCGCGCGCGTCGGCGGCGGTGGTGGCCATGGGCTTTTCCATTTCCACGTCGATGTGGCGTTTGGCGCAGGCGCGCACAATCGCCAGATGGTGGTCCGTTTCGGTGGTGATGATGACGGCCTGGGGCTTCACCGCGTCGAGCATGGTGACGTAGTCCGAATAAAATTTCACGCCCGCCGGCACACGCGACTTGGCCTTCGCCACCAGCTCCGGTCGCGGTTCAGCAATGGCCACCAGCCTGGCCTGAGGGACTTCCGCGATGTCCTTCAGTATTCCCCAGACATGGTCGTGGTCTAGGCCCACAATAGCGAGCCGGACGTTGCCCGAATTCGTTTGCGCCCTTGCGGCCGCCGGCGCAAACAGCACAATGAATGCAAATGCAGGAAGCAGAATTTTGCGCATCGGTTAATCCTCCAGTGGCAACACAATAACCTATTTTCGGGGGAGAGGCGCGGTGGATTCTCAGCACGCGTGCCGGGTACATTCGCGTACGGTGTGCCGCACAATTTTCTTTTGTAGTGCCGTGCCATCCAGCCCGCAGGCAAAGGAATGCATCGAAGTATGGTAACTTGATACCGTAGATTCGTTGGAGAGACGGGGGCTTAAATACAGGGATTGTCTGAAGTGGCTGCCAGATCGAAGAGACACGCGGTACGGGTTTTGACTGCCGTGAACCCCCGCACTCCCGCCCCTCAAGCGCCTCCAGATTCCTTCCGAATAAAGTTGCAGCAGCAGAAAGTCAGGCAATATGCTCCCAGAGGGTGATCGGCTTTGTCCAAGATGCGGGCAACTGATTCCCGCCGGACAGACAGAGTGTCCAGTCTGCACGCGGCCACAGGGCTTCTTGTGGTCGCTGGAGCGGGAAACTCTGGTACTGCTCAGCATTATGGTGCTGGTTGTCTTCTTCGTGATCACAGGAATTACCGTCAAGAGATATCACGCGTCGCAACTGGCTCTGGGCGGCCGTTGGTATCAGCGCGGCGAAGCGGCCCTGCAATCGAACCGGGCCGAAGAAGCGGTAGAGGATTTCCATACCGCGCTGGTTTACGCGCGCGACAACCCCGTCTACCAGATGC
>JAJXXG010000188.1 GCA_021781255.1 Acidobacteriota bacterium | reverse complement strand
CTTCCCAGTCGCAGATGCTCTGGATCTGCTGCTCGTTGAGGCAGAGGTTGACGAGCTTGAAGCGATTCTGGCGATTGGCGCGCAGCTCGGTGACGAGGTTGGAAGCGGCGCGTTGCGCGGCGGAGGCGGGATTGTTGAGCTCGTGGGCGAGGTTGGCGGCGAGCTTGCCGAGGGCGGTGAGTTTCTCCGCCTGCTGCTCGATGCGGGTGACCTCGCGGACGCGGTCGAGCAGAGTGGAGACGATGCGCTGCGTCATGGAGGGGATGGCCGCGAGCATCTGGGGAAAGAGCGACTTGCGAATGAGCAGGGCCCAGACGGGCGTGACGGCAAAGCCCTGTCCGCCGTAGGTCTTCATGCGCGAGAAGGGCAGCAGGCCGGTCATTTGGCCGGCGCGGCCGATGAACAACGCCATGGGGCCACCCTGCTGGCGGCGGACATGAATCTCGCCCTTGAGGATGAGGATCATCTGGTCCGCGGGCGTGCCTTCTTCAAACAGGATGTCTCCGCTCTGGGCGACGACTTCTTCGCCGTGACTGGCGAGCCAGAGGCGGTCTTCGATGGGCAACCCCTGGAGCGGAACAATGCGCTCAATGGCGGCCGCGATCGCGTCAGCGGGTGTGGGACGTGCGGGCGGCGAAAGGGTCGGCGCGAGCATCCTGGCCTCCAGTGGGGTGTAGACAGGATAGACCATTCCGGATCAGGGCCGGCTGAATCCTGTGGAACCGGAGTGTGTTGTCCCAGTGGAAGGGAATCGGCGGTGGGGGCGCGGAGGCAGATATGCAGTAATCACACAGTGATATGATGTGTCGGTTGGAAAACGAGAGACGCCGAGGTCTTTTCAAATGAAAGCCTTTACAGCACTTGCCGCCCTGGCTCTGGCATCGAGCCTGGCCTTTGCCCAGTCTGCCGCAACCTTTGACCCAGCCGCCAAGGTCTTCCGGATCGATGGCGGGCATGTTTCCTACGTGTTTGGCGTGAACCCGCGCGGGGAGCTTCAGCAGCTCTACTGGGGCGGAAGGCTGGGAGCGACTGATTCGTTTCCTGAGGCGAAGCCGATGCCGGACTGGGCATCGTTCGACTCGTCGTACACGAATACGCCGCAGGAGTATGTGGGCTGGGGCGCGGGGCTGTTTTCGGAGCCGGCGCTGAAGGTGACCTTTGCGGACGGCAATCGCGACCTGGTGCTGCACTACGTGAGCCACAGCAAGACGGACGATGGCTTTGACGTGGTGATGAAGGACATTCGGCGCGAGGTGTACGTGACGCTGCACTACCGGATTGAGCCGGTGAGCGGGATTCTGGCGCGTTCGGCAACGATTGAGAATCGCGAGAAGCAGCCCATTACGCTGGAGCAGGTGGCGGCGGCCGCGTGGGCGCTGCCCCCGGCGCACTACACGCTGAACTACCTGACGGGCCGATGGGCGGGCGAGTGGACGCTGACGCAGGAACCGCTGCATCCCGGCGAGCGCGTGATTGAGAGCCGCCGCGGAACGACGGGTCACCAGGCGAATCCATGGTTTGCCATTCAGGAGGGCGCGCCGGACGAGAACCACGGCGAGGTGTGGTTTGGCGCGCTGGCGTGGAGCGGCTCGTGGCGCATTACGGTGGAGCAGGATCAGCTGGACGAGGTGCGGGTGACGGGCGGCTTTAATCCGTTTGACTTTGGCTATGTGCTGCACCCGGGCGAGAAGCTGGAGACGCCAATCTTTTATGGCGGCTACTCCGCGCACGGCATGGGCGGGGCTTCGCGGCTGCTGCACCACTTTGAGGTGGATCACATTCTGCCGCATCGCGCCGGGCCGAATGTGCCGCCGAAGCCACGGCCGGTGATCTACAACTCTTGGGAAGCAACGGAGATGAATGTGAACGAGGCGGGACAGATGGCGCTGGCGGAGAAGGCTGCGGCGCTGGGCGTGGACCGCTTTGTGATGGATGACGGATGGTTTGGCCAGCGCAAGACGGACCACGCGGGACTGGGCGACTGGTACGTGAATCCGGAGAAGTTTCCGCACGGGCTGAAGCCGCTTATCGACAAGGTGCACTCGCTGGGCATGGACTTTGGACTTTGGGTGGAGCCGGAGATGGTGAATCCGGACTCGGACCTCTACCGCAAGCATCCGGACTGGGTGCTGAACTTCCCGGGGCGTCCGCGGAGCGAGATGCGCACGCAGCTGGTGCTGAACCTGGCGCGGCCGGATGTGAAGGAGTACGTGCTGGGCTTTCTGGACAAGCTGCTGACGGAGAACGATATCGCCTTCCTGAAGTGGGACTACAACCGCAACTGGAGCGAGCCGGGCTGGGATCAGTTGCCACCGAACGAGCAGAAGAAGGTGTATGTGGCCTTCATTCAGAACCTGTACAGCATTCTGGATGAGCTGCACCGGCGGCATCCGAAGGTGGAACTGGAGTCGTGCTCGGGCGGCGGCGGACGCGTGGACCTGGGCATCCTGAAGTATGCCGACGAGGTTTGGCCCTCAGACAACACGGACCCGTTTGACCGGCTGACGCAGCAGGACGGCTTTACCTATGCCTATACGCCGCAGGTGATGATGGCGTGGGTGACGGACTCGCCGCACTGGATGAACCTGCGCGCGACGTCGCTGGAGTATCGGATGCTGAGCTCGATGCAGGGCTCGCTGGGCATTGGCGCGAACATTACCAAGTGGACGCCGGAGGATATGGCGACGGCGAAGCGGCTGATTGCGGACTACCACCAGGTGCAGCCGACGATTGTGCAGGGCGACCTGTACCGGCTAATTTCGCCGCGCAACGGCAGCGAGTTCTCTGCGACGCAGACGGTGAACAAGGACAGGAGCCAGTCAGTGGTGTTCCTGTTCATCCACTCGACGCAGGAGGGGCGGCTGTTTCCACGGCTGAAGCTGCAAGGACTGGACCCGAAGACGGAGTACACGCTGACGCCGATTGAGGGCAAGGCCGCAGAGCAGACGCCGGCGACGGCCAGCGGCGCGTGGTGGATGCATCACGGGCTGGATATGGACGCGAGCTTCCGCGGGGACTTCAAGGCGGCGGCGTTCCGGCTGGACAAGAAATAGCGGCCGGCCGATCGGGAGCCGGGCAATCCCGGGCAGGGGCGCAGGCGCGACAGGTGCTTGCGCCCTTTGCGCTACTGGACGTGAATCTCAGGCGGCTGGCCGGCCTGCTGCCGGGCGCGGAACATGCCGAGGGTGTTCGAACTCCAGACTGGAACGCCATCGAGGCCGAGGACGATGACGCCGCCTTCGCCGCCCTTGAGCGAGGGCAGTTCGGTGTGGATCATCTGGTCGGCGGCCTGCTGCGGGGTGCGGCCTTCTTCCACGAGGGTGCAGACCTGGCGGGCGAGCGTGAGGCGGATGAAGTATTCGCCGACGCCGGTGCCGGAGACGGCGCAGGAGCGGTCGCTGGCGTAGGTGCCTGCGCCGATCAGGGGCGAGTCTCCCACGCGACCGGGCAGCTTGCCCTGCATGCCGCCGGTGGATGTGGCCGCGGCGAGGTGTCCGGCGTTGTCGCGGGCGACGGCGCCGACGGTGCCGAATCGATGCGAAAAGATGGGCGGAAGCGCTGAGCCGGTGAGGCTGGCTGCGGGCGGCACTCCGCGCGGGCGCGGCGGCATGGGCCGATGGCTGGCGCGCATGATGGTGGCGAACTCCTGCCAGCGCATTTCGGTAAAGAAGAAGGCGGGCGGCTCCTGCTGGATGTGCTGCTCACGGGCGAAGGCGTCTGCGCCGGCGCCGACCATCAGCACGTAGGGAGTGCGCTCCATGACGGTGCGGGCGAGCGCGATGGGGTGGCGGGTGAAGTGGACGGCGGCGACGGCTCCGGCCTGTAGGTTGGAGCCGTCCATGATGGCGGCGTCCATCTCATTGGTGCCGTCAGCGGCGAAGGCGGAGCCGCGGCCGGCGTTGAAGAGCGGGTCGTCTTCGAGGACCTGGACGGCGGCCTGGACGGCATCGAGCGCCTCGCCGTTGCGCTGGAGCACGGAGGCTCCGGCGGCGAGGGCGCGGGCGAGCGAGGCATGGTAGGCCGCGGCGGTGGCAGGCGCCATGTGGAGCCACTCGTCTTCTCCGGCGCCGCCGTGGATGGCGATTGCCCAAGAGCCTGCGGGCGCGTCAGCCTGCACTGCGGGGGCCGCTGCGGACGCAGGGCGGAGGAATGCGAACGAAGCGAGCAGGAAGAAGAGCGCCATCCGGCCAGGTGAGTGCATGGGGAATCATCCTATGTTGCAGCAGGGATTACAGTTGGACGCGCCGGTTGGATGCGCGCGCGGAGCCGATGCTGCGTTGCAGCCATGGTAAAGCATGGGTGCAACAGGCAGAAGGCCAAGATGAAGCCAAAATGACTCCGTAATTTTCCGCACGATTTTCTGGGGGAAAGAAAATCTCTAGAGGTGCGTAGGGCAACCGGCATCCGGGGTGGTTCTGACGGAGAGCGCCAGAAAAGCAACCGCGGATCTTTCGACTCGCTGCGTTCGCTCAAGAGGACGGGGGGTTGGGTTCGTACTTTCCCACCCATGCGGCAAAGGGCGCGGGATGGATGGGGCACCCGGCCCAGGTCTCAAAAGCGAGACCCCGGGACATCCGGCTAGATGACCATGAGGTCGTGACCGACGATGATTTTGCCTTTGAAGTGCTTTGCGGCGCCGGCGCGCCAGGCTTCGTCTGGAACGCCGATGCTGGGACTGAGATGCGAGAGGACAAGCGTCTTGACGCCGGCCTCCTGAGCGATGCGGCCCACGTCTTCGATGGGAGCATGATCGGCGCGCATGTGATGCATGTTGATCTTGTATTGGGCTGGGTCATTATTGAGTCGCTCCATGCGGTCCATGACGGCCATGTCGATGGCCTCGTGAACGAGCACATCTGCTCCGTGGGCCAGGCGGACCATGGCGTCTACCGGGACGGTGTCGCCTGAGAAGGCGATGGAGCGGTCGGCGAAGTCGAAGCGGTAGCCGAGGGCAGGGTGCACGGGCGGATGCTGCACGAGTGCCGAGGTGACGCGGACGTTTTCGTCCTTCATGACGTGGCCGGAGCCGGTTATCTCGTGAACGTCGTCGACTTTGAGCGGCGGGTACTGGAAATCCTCTGACCAGAAGCGGATGGTGGCGTCCATGGAGCGGAGATAGTCGCGGGTCATCTGCACGAGTGGCGGCGGGCCGTAGGCGGAAGGGGCCTGCGTGATCTCTTTGGCCCAGCGGAGAAGCAGGAATGGGCCGTACTCGACGTTGTGGTCAGGGTGGTGGTGGGTGATGAAGATGGAGCGGACGGCGGAGAAGGGGATTCCGGTGCGGGCGAACTGCGTGGTGACGCCGAGGCCGCAGTCGACGATGTAGGCTGCGCCGTTGCTGACGAGGACATGCGAGGTCATACGGCGCGGGCGGCCTTCCACGGGGCCGCCGCCGGTGCCGAGCAGGACGAGGCTGGTGCCGGTGGCGCTGCGGAGCGCGGCCTGGGTGCGCTCAGGGGTCCATTCGACCGGCGAGGATTCGGGCACGGCTGCACCGGCAAGAGTGGCGGCGGAGCCTGCGAGGGCGGCGGAAATGAAATTGCGGCGTGAGACCGGGGATGGTTTCGACACGGGCTGAATTGTAATGGGTGAGGGTGGAGGGGGCAACCGGTGAGAGATGATATGGCGTTCTAGGTTTCGCGCACAGGAAGGCTAGTTGAGGGTTGAGGTGCCCTAGGTCTCAGAAGCGAGACTTGGGGCACCCGGCATTCAATCTACATTCATTACGCTTCTTCTTTCTGGCGGAGGCTATGTCGGTGGAAACCTAGTGCACCTATTACGAATAGCGACGTGAGCATTGCCTCAACCTCCCACATTACAGTTAGAAGATCTTCTGCGGAAAGCGTCTCGGTGATCGGAACACGCTTGAAAATGGTCAATGAGTCAAGCATGTTTTGCGTCGTGTACCCCATCACTGCACGAGATAATTCAAGCTCCAATGCCAATCTGAGGGATATTTTTTCGTCGTCAGACATTCGAGCGATTATTGCCTTCTCATCATCGCTGGTAGTTATTAGTCCTTTAAGCGAGATGTAATCGGTATTCTGTTTAAGGTTCCGAAAGATTGAGATTTTCTTCCCTCCGTCTGTAGTGACGATGTAGAAGAAATCGCAATCTGAATCAGGAACGCTCTTAACTGTCAGGTTGAATTCATCTAGCCAATCCCTAATCCTTCGACCTGCATTCTCCACAGTCAGAGGGTCGAGTCTCCTCGGAAGCCTGTTCATATACCTAATAGCTAGAATTGAGCAGAACGTGACTAACCAGGCGATTCCGCCGAAGAGAAGAGGTTTGATCCAGGCTGAGCCTTCATGAGAGAAATAAGTTGTAAAGCCCCCCACAATGAAGGCGATAAGGTTGCTGATCAGGTTGATGGCGAGGCCGGAAAGCCATAACGAGTGAGGCTTTTTGGACATGGAACATTTTCCCGCCTTGACCTTTGTGTGACAAGCACATAATTGTCCTAAAGAATGCGAATGGCCGGGCAAATATATTCTCACGATTACAAGTATCAAAAAGCTGCGGCCCTGCGAGGGTTTCTCGCAGGGCCGTGGTGTTGAAGGGTTATTGAGTTAGCGCGTCTTGGAGACTTCTTCGACGGTGACGGGGTCGAGGAAGGGCATGGAGGCGCGGAGTTTTTTGCCGACGATTTCGATGGGGTGGTTGGCTTCGGCTTCGCGGAAGGCCAGAAACTCCTTGCGGCCAGAGTTCTGGTCGGCGAGGAAGCGCCTGGCGAAGGTGCCATCCTGGATGTCCTTGAGGATGTCGCGCATGGCCTGCTTGCTGGACTCGTTGATGACGCGGGGGCCGGAGACGTAGTCGCCCCACTCGGCTGTGTCCGAGATGGAGTAGCGCATGTAGGCGAGGCCGCCGCGGTAGATGAGGTCGACGATGAGCTTGAGCTCGTGGAGGACCTCAAAGTAGGCGGACTCGGGCTGGTAGCCGGCTTCGACGAGGGTCTCATAGCCAGCCTTGATGAGGGCGCTGACGCCGCCGCAGAGGACAGCCTGCTCGCCGAAGAGGTCGGTTTCGGTCTCTTCCTTGAATGTGGTCTCCAGGACTCCGGCGCGGGTGCAGCCGATGCCCTTGAGATAGCTGAGGGTGAGTGCGTGGGCGGTGCCGGTGGCGTCCTGGTGGATGGCGATGAGGCCGGGGACGCCGCCGCCTTCGGTGAAGACCTCGCGGACGCGATGGCCGGGGGCCTTGGGGGCGGCCATGCCTACGTCAATGCCGGCGGCGGGGGTGATGGTCTTGAAGTGGATGTTGAAGCCGTGGGCGAAGAGGAGCAGGGCGCCGGGCTTGATGTTGGGCGCGATCTCATCCGCGTAGAGCTTGGCCGCGGTCTGATCGGGGACCAGAACCATGACCACGTCAGCCCACTGGGTGGCACCGGCAACGGTATCGACCTCGAGGCCGGCCTTCTGAGCCTTGGCGATGGACCTGGAGCCGGCGGCGAGACCGACCTTGACCTGGACACCGGAGTCCTTGAGGTTGAGGGCGTGGGCGTGGCCCTGGGAGCCGTAGCCGATGATGGCGACCTTTTTGGACTGGATGAGCGTAAGGTCGGCGTCGTGATCGTAGTAAGTCGTGGCCATTGTGTTCTCGATTTTCCTTTTTCTGTGCGTTAAGGGTGTGGGGTGAAATCGGTGCGCAGTGCGGGCTTACTCGGGCTCGACGGCTGCGCGGTCTTCAAAGTTTTCCGTGGGCTCCGCGTTGGCCGAATCCTCGGCGGGGGCGCCCATGGCACGGAGGACGCGGCTGGTGTGATGGCCGCGGCGCATGGTCATTTTGCCGCTGCGGCAGATTTCGAGGATGCGATCCTCGGACTCATTGAGGACCTGGATGAGGCCTTCAATCTTGCTTTCGACGCCGGTCAGTTCAATCATCAGCGACTCCGGCGCGAGGTCGACGATGCGGGCGCGGAAGACCTCCGCGAGCTCGAAGATCTGGGAGCGGTTTTCCGGCGTGGCGGCCACCTTGATGAGCGCGAGCTCGCGGGTGACAGACGGCGCCTGGGCGATGTCATCCACATCGACCACATTCTCCAGTTTAAACAAGCTGGCGCGGATGCGGTGACCGGCTTCCGCGGAGGCGTCGCAGACGAGGGTGAGGCGGGAGAGGCCGGGGCGCTCACTGCGGCCCACGGTGAGGGAGCTGATGTTGATATTGAGACGACGGAAGAGCGAGGCCACGCGCGTGAGCACGCCGGGCAGGTCTTCCACGTAAGCAACAAATGTATGCAGCATAATGGCCATCCTTGCTGAATGAAAAAAGCTGGTTCAGGAGATCAGGCACCGGGGCGGCAGGCGCTGTGCGCGGCCGTGCCGACCACCGGCGGCTGTGTTGCTACTTGTCGTCCGGGCTTTCCACCAGGGGGTTTTTGCCGGGGCGGCGGATCATCTCGTGCAGCGCGCTGCCGGCGGGAATCATGGGATAGACGGCGTCTTCCTTTTCGACCATGAAGTTGAGCAGGAAGGGGCCGGAGTGCGAGCGGGCTTCGTTGACGGCGTCGGCAACCTCAGCGCGCGTGCGCACGGCGCGGCCCTTGATGCCGTGGGCGTCGGCCAGCTTGACGAAGTCGGGGCTGACGAGCGGGGTGGACTGGTAGTTGCGCTCGTAGAAGAACTCCTGCCACTGGCGCACCATGCCGAGGTAGCCGTTGTTGATGATGGCGATGTTGATCTTGAGGCCTTCCTGCACGATGGTGGAGAGCTCGGAGGCGGTCATCTGGATGCCGCCGTCGCCGGCGATGACCCAGACTTCCTTGTCGGGGCAGGCGGTTTTGGCGCCGATGGCGGCAGGCAGCGCGAAGCCCATGGTGCCGAGGCCGCCGGAGGTGATGAGCGAGCGCGGCTTCTCATGGTGGAAGTACTGCGCCTCCCACATCTGGTGCTGGCCTACGTCAGTGGCCACAATGGCGTCTCCGCCGGTGATGCGCCAGAGGTCGTGCATGACGTGGGCGGCGTAGAGATGGCCGGAGTCGGGCAGGTTCTTGATGTCGCGCACGGCGACGGCGCCCTTGGAGGCTTCGATGGTCTTGATCCAGGCGCTGCCGTCGCGGCCGGGGATGCGCGGGAGCAGGTCTTCGAGCACGGAGCGCAGATCGCCGACGAGGGCGACATCGACCTTGATGTTCTTGTTGATCTCAGACGGATCGACCTCGATGTGAATCTTTTTGGCCTTGAGCGCGTACTGCGAGGTGGTGCCGGTGACGCGGTCATCGAAGCGCATGCCGCAGGCGATGAGCAGGTCGGCCTCCTGAATGGCGTGGTTGACCCAGGCTTCGCCGTGCATGCCCATCATGCCGAGGTTGAGCGGATGCGAAGCAGGGAAGCCACCGAGGCCGAGGAGGGTGAGGGCGACGGGAATCTGCGCGCGCTCGGCGAGGGTGCGGATCTGCTCCATGGCGCCGGACTCGATGACGCCGTGGCCGGCGAGGATGATGGGGCGCTTGGCGTTGCGGATGAGCTCGGCGGCGCCGGCGAGGCTGGACTCGTCCGTGCCCAGCATGGGATGCGGGCGATAGGGGCGCGGCTTGGCGGCGGCGAAGTCGAAGATGGCCGTGCCCTGCTGCGCGTCCTTGGTGATGTCGACGAGCACGGGGCCGGGGCGCCCGGACTGCGCGATCTGGAAGGCGTGGCGGAGCGCGGGGGCGATGTCCTCCGTCTTGCTGACGAGGAAGTTGTGCTTGGTCACGGGCAGGGTGATGCCGGTGATGTCGATCTCCTGGAAGGCATCTGTGCCGAGCACCTTGCTGGAGACGTTGCCGGTGATGCAGACCATGGGAATGGAGTCGAGCATGGCCGTGGCGATGCCGGTGATGAGGTTGGTGGCGCCGGGTCCGCTGGTGGCAACGGCCACGCCAACCTTGCCCGAGGCGCGCGCGTAGCCGTCGGCCATGTGGGCTGCGCCCTGCTCGTGTCGCACCAGGGTGTGATGAATGGGAAACTTGCGCAGAGCGTCATAGGCGGGCAGGATGGCGCCGCCCGGATAACCGAAGACGTCTGTGACGCCCTCGCCCACCAGCGTGGCCCAGATGATCTCAGCGCCAGTGAGGCGGGTAGGTGTGGTGAGATGGGCATTCGATGATTGCGGTATGGCGTTGCTTCCCATGGATGACTCCTTCTGAGCCAGCGTTGAGCAGCTCGCTGGCTTTGCGTTCTGGTCTCACGATGGAGTGCTGGCGGCGCCCGCGCGTTGCCGGACGGGCGCCGCAGCGAGGCCTAAGTGGTTGCGCCCTTTGAGGCGGAGTTCACGCGATCGACGTACTTGCGGAACACGCCCGTGGGCCAGCGCAGGGCCGGCGGCGCAAAGTTGCTGAGCCGCGCAGCCATCTCTTCGTCGCTGATCTCAAGTGTCAGCTTGCGGTTGGGGATGTCGAAGTGAATGATGTCGCCCTCGCGGACGGCGGCGATGGGGCCGCCGACGAAGGCCTCGGGCGCGACGTGGCCGGCGGTGAAGCCGCGCGTGGCGCCGGAGAAGCGGCCGTCGGTAAGCAGGGCCACGGTGGAGCTGAGGTCGGGCATGCCGCTGATGGCCGCCGTGACCTGCAGCATCTCGCGCATGCCGGGACCGCCCCGGGGCCCTTCATAGCGAATGACGATGACGTCGTTGGGCTTGATCTGGCCGGACTGGACAGCGGCGAAGCAGTCGTCTTCGCAGTCGAAGACGCGGGCGGGGCCGCGATGCTCCACGCGGTTGGCTGCGGCGATCTTCATCACGCAGCCCTCGGGCGCAAGGTTGCCCTTGAGGATTACGAGTCCGCCGGTGGGCTTGAGGGGATTGTCGAAGGTGTGGATAACGACCTGGCCGGGCGTTTCGACGGCCTGCGCTGCCTCTTCGGCGAGCGTCTTGCCGCTGATGGTGAGTGTGGAACCATCGGCATGGCCGGCCTGGATGAGGCGCTGCGCAAGCAGGCGCGA
>JAJXXG010001114.1 GCA_021781255.1 Acidobacteriota bacterium | reverse complement strand
CGCTTCCCCTTGCGTCCCTCGTCGTGCTTTCCGCCTTTGCCAAAGCTGACGAGGCAAAGCAGGTCCAGATCTCGGCGGCCATCAGCGCTGCCTTTCAGTCGCTCGGCCTCTTTCCCGGTGCGGCCCTTCATCCCACTCGTTTCTCCCACTCAGATGCCGGCGCAAATCCTGCCGCACCGCCTATGAGCATCGTCGTGGCCGAAGAGATGGTTGCACCTCCCAAGGTCCGTCAGGATCTTGAAAAGCTTAAGCACCATCTTGAAGAGCAACTCGCCGGTCCCATTGCACGACGCTCCATCGGCATCCACATGGGTCGCGACGGCCTCGTCATCAGCTTGCGCGAGGCCGGCTTCTTCCAGTCAGGATCCGCTGAACCTCGCGCAGGAACAATTGGTACGCTGAGCCAGATTGCCAGATCCCTCGGGCAGACTCCTTACAATGTGCGCATCGAGGGCCACACCGACAACGTACCCATCCACACCGCTCGGTTTGCCTCCAACTGGGAACTCTCCACTGCACGTGCCACCGGCATCGCGCGCCTATTCATCCAACTTCACACCATCGCGCCAAGCCACATTTCAGCCGCGGGCTATGCGCAGTATCACCCCGTCGCCAGCAATGCCACAGCCGAAGGCCGCGCCATGAACCGCCGCGTTGACCTCGTTGTGATGCCGCGGATTGACCTCCATCTCAATTCGAGATCAGGCAGCTCTGAAGTGAATACCTGGCATCGCATCACTGACGGCGACAGCATTGCCATGCCGTCGCCTGCCCATCCTCGTTAGGCACAGATCACTCCACACCCAAGACCTTCACAATGACGCGCTTCCGCCGCTGCCCGTCAAACTCGGCATAAAATACCCGCTGCCATGTCCCCAGATCCAGCTTCCCGCGCGTCACTGGAAGCGTAGTCTCATGGTGAAGCAGCAGCGACTTCAAATGCGCGTCCCCATTGTCCTCGCCTGTTTGATGATGCTTGTAGTTGGGCTTTGCCGGCGCCAGTTCCTCCAGCCATTCCCCAATGTCTTCAATCAGGCCACTTTCAAGGTCGTTCACATACACAGCCGCCGTAATGTGCATCGGCGACACAAAGCAGAGGCCGTCCTGCACACCGCTGCGCTGCACTACTTGTTCCACTTCGTCGGTGATGTGCACCATCTCCCGCCGTTTCTTCGTCTCAAAGACTAGATATTCCGTATGACTCTTCATACCGCTCCTTTGATTGCAGCGGCCTTCTTCGCGGCCATGCACGTAAACCTATATCCTACTCACAGCCGTGACTGAAAACGATAAAACCGAGGCAACTGCACTTTCGCAGCGCGGACTCGATCTCCTCGCGCAAGGTTCTCCCGCGCAAGCCGCTCAAGCCTTCCGTCAGGCTATCGCCGCTGACCCTGCACACATTGAAGCTCATCACGGCCTTGTCCGCGCCCTGCGAGATTCCGGCCAACTTGAACACTCGATAGCTGCCGCCCTGGCTCTCACCGTGCTAACGCCCTCTGACCCTCTTGCCCATACGGCGCTCTCCATCTCACTCCAGACTGCGGGTCACGTCCCCGAGGCTGAAGCCGCTGCCGCACGCGCCCGCATCCTGGAGTGGAAACTCCAGCTCCAGTCTGAACCGCCAGAAGGGTCGTCAAGGTGACTCGCCGCGCACCCATCATGCCTGCACAGCGTCTTCGACGCATGCACGACAAGCTGTTCGCTGCCTATGGCCCGCAGCACTGGTGGCCCGCACGCACGCGCTTTCAGGTCATTCTCGGCGCTTACCTCACGCAGAACACTTCGTGGAAATCTGTCGAACGCTCCCTCGCAAATCTCCGCGCCGCCGGAGCGCTATCCCTCGCAGGCTTCCGTGCTCTGCCTCTTGCGGAATTGCAGGAACTGATCCGCCCTTCAGGCTTCCTCGCCCGCAAAGCTCCTGCGCTCAAGGCCTTCCTCGCCATGCTCGACAAGGAATTCTCCGGTTCGCTTCATCGCCTCGCAGCCATGCCGACTCCAGCTCTGCGCCATCGTCTTCTTGCGCTCCCCGGTGTCGGGCCGGAAACGGCTGACGCAATCCTCCTCTACGCGCTTGGCCACCCTATTCCCGTAGCAGACGAATACCTCCGCCGTATCGTCGAACGCCACCAGCTTGTCGTCCCCGCGCCCGCGCGCAATCGCGCAGGATACGATTCCCTCATCCAGCTCACCCGATCAGCCTTCGCCTCTGATCCCGCGCAATGTCTCCCGAAACTCTATAACGAGTTCCATGCGCTCACCGTCGCTGTCGGCAAGGCTCACTGCGGCCGCATCCCCCGCTGCTCTGGTTGTCCGCTAGCGGTCGACCTCACTTGCTAGTTTCCCTTGCGCGCCATCAACACTGATTCATGCTTAAATCCGTACAGTCCGATTAGTCAATGAAATCGGTTACATTCCCATAGAAAAGCGCTACGAGAAAGGCATAATCAGGGATGTAATCGTTCTCATTCATGGTAGTCTTATTGCGAGGAATTGAGTGATGGTTTTCCCTGGACGGCCAGAGTCATCAGGGCTGAATCCACTGGTCAGAAGTCGGAGAGAGTTTCTTCGCCTGGCCTCAGCATGCACCACGGCATCCGCACTTCTTCCCGCCTTTCCGGTCTATGGGCTTTCCAATCCTAATGGGCGAAAAGTTGTGATTGTCACTTTTGGTGGAGGTGCTCG
>JAJXXG010000111.1 GCA_021781255.1 Acidobacteriota bacterium | reverse complement strand
CCGGGTTCAATACCACTGGGGCTGCCGTACGCATACTGTGCCGTCCTCCACAGTATGGACGATTCCCATGGATAATCGTTAGTATTTACGACGCACCACACTAGGAGCGGAGATCGCCGGTTGAGTGCTTCAATTCCGCGGCCCGCGCCTTAGCAATGAAGGCCCGCACCTTGGCCGCATCTTTACGGCCGGGAGCGGATTCAACGCCGCTGACCACATCGACGCCCCAGGGACGCAGCGTGGCGAGGGCTTCGGCGACGTTTTCCGGTGTCAGCCCGCCCGCCGCGATGCACTTACGTGCGTTTGCGATTTGGAAGAGAGTAGTGGCGGCCAGGTCCCAATCAAAGGCAATTCCAGTGCCTCCGGTGGCCGTCCCGGTGCGCGAGTCGATGAGGAAGGCATCGATCTTTGGGTCGGAAAAGCAGGCCTCAGGGGCTGAAGCCCCGGCGGGTTCTGGGCCGCTCATGTACGGGGTGATGCCCCTGCCCTTGAAGTCTCCTGATTGCAAAAGGTCGAAATGCACCGTGCGCACGATGCGCAACGCCGAACCGAAGCGCTCGCGGAGTTGGGCGGGCAACTCCGGCGGGGCGTCAAAGTGCAGTTGCACGCCTGTGAGCGAGCAGGATTCGACTGTGAAAGCGATCTCGTCGAAGGCCGCATCGACAAAGACGCCGATCTTTTCAAGACTGGGCGGCAGATGCGGCACGATGGCGGCGACCTGCTCCGGAGTCACTCGGCGCGGGCTGGGCGCAAAGACGAATCCTGCTGCATCGGCGCCGGCTTCCGCGGTCAGTTGCGCGTCCGCGAGTGAGGTGTTGCCGCAAATTTTGATCCAGAGGCTCATATCGTTTGCTCAGGGCTTGTCTGCGGCACCCTTCAGCAGTTCTGCCAGCGCCACGCCGGGATCGGGCTGGCGCATCAGGCTTTCGCCGATGAGGAAAGCATCGAAGCCGGCGCGACGTAGGCGCACGATGTCATCGGGCGTGGAGATGCCGCTCTCGGTCACGCGCACAACGCTTGTGGGAATGTGATCGATCAATGCGAGCGAGGTTTCAGAGCTGACTTCGAAAGTTTTCAGATCGCGGTTGTTCACGCCGATGGCGTCGGTCCCGTTTTCGCCCAGCGCATTGAGAACGCGATCCAGCTCTTCTGCTGTGTGGACTTCGACAAACACGTCGAGCGAGAGCGTACGCGCCGTTTGAGCAAAGCGCTTGAGCTCGGCATCGGTGAGCGCTGCGGCGATGAGTAGAATGGCGTCGGCGCGGTGAGCGCGGGCTTCGACAATCTGGTACTCGTCGATCATGAAGTCCTTACGCAGGCAGGGAAGAGGCGCGGCGTCAGAAGCCATCTCCAGATTGCGCAGGCTGCCTTGGAAAAAGGGCTCGTCGGTAAGCACGCTGAGCGCGGCTGCGCCGCCTGCACGGTAGCGGCGGGCCAGCCAGGCGGGGTCGAAGGCGGCGCGAATCAACCCTTTCGAGGGCGAAGCCTTCTTGATCTCGGCGATGACCGCGGGGCCGGTGGCGCTCTGGCGGCGCAGCGCGGCTGCCCAGCCGCGCGGGCGGTGCTGGGCGGCGCGGCGCTCCAACTCGGCCACGGGCACGCTCGCTTTGGCCGCGGCCAGCGAGGCGCGCGTCGAAGCCAGAATGGTGGCAAGAAATGTGTCGGCGCGGGTCGTCATGCTCTCAAGTAAAGTATACGGGGAGTGAAGTTAGGATTTTGCAGCGTGAGCTGGCGCGCCGGCCGCAACCAACTCTCGCGCGGCCCTGCGGCCCAGGCGGATGCAGTCCGGGACGCCGATGCCATCGTAGGCGTTGCCGGCAAGACGCAGGTCCGGCAGCGCGGCTACATGCGCAGTGATGCGCTGCATCCGCTCGCGATGGCCCACGGCGTACTGCGCCATCGCGCCGCTCCAGCGCGAGACCTGCGCGTGTTCGGGCTCGATGGCTGCGTTGAAGATTTCTGCGCCCAGAATCTCGCTCATCTCGCGGCGGACGATGGCAACCAGCGCATTGTCGTTCTCCGCCACTAGTTCGTTGTGCTTTACCCCGCCAAGGAAGGCGCGGAAGACGGCCTTGCCCGGCGGTGTGCGGCCCAGGAACTTGCGATGGACAAAGGTGCAGGCCAGCATGGCGCGGCCCTCAACTGCCGGAACCAGAAAACCGAAGCCCTTGGGCAGGCGGCCGATTTTGGTTTCGTCGTAGATGAGGTTGATGGTGATGGACGAGGAGTAAGGGATGCCGGCGAGGTCGCTGCCAAGCGCTGGGTCGACCGACGCGAGTAAAGAACCGGCTGCCCACGCGGGCGCGGCCATGATCAGCGCATCGAACTCGTCGCGCACGCCGCCAGCTTGCCACCCCCCAGTCGAAGACCTGTCCGTGGGGGCCCCGGCTTCAACGCTCCAGCCATCGGTAGTCTTCTTAATCGCGCTGACCGGCGTTGCTGTGCGCACACTGGCGGGATTGAGGCGCGCGGTGAGGGCGTCGACCATTTCCTGCATGCCGCCGCGTAGAGCTGTAAATATGGCGGGCGCCACGCGGTTCGGGCCTTTGGCCGAGTTCTTCACCCTGGCGCGCATTTTGTTGTGCGCGGCCAACATACCGCGCGTCAGCGATCCGTACTTCGCCTCCATCTCCACCATGCGCGGCAGCACTGTTTGCGCGCTCAGTTGCGCGGCGTCGCCGCCGTAGATGCCGCTGAGCAGAGGGTCGGCGAGGCGATCGACGGTCTCCTGGCCGAAGTGGCGCTCAACCAGTTCGGCAACGGACTCGTCGTGCCCACTGGGGCGCGGAGGGTGCAGCAGCTCAAGCGCCATGCGCACCTTGGTGCGGAAACCGAAAAGGCGCGTGAGCGCAGTCGGGACAAGCTTTGTGGGAACCATGAACATGAGCCCATCAGGAAGCGCCACCAGGCGGTTGCGGACGACGATATAGGTTTTGCGCGCAACATCGTTCGAAGGAATCAGATCGGCGCCAAGGCCCAGCTCGCGGCAGAGCTCGGCTGCCGCAGGCTTTTCCGTGAGAAAAGAGTCGGGCCCGCGCTCGAGCACTGCGCCGTTCACGGTCTCGGACGCGAGAGAGCCGCCCAGCCGTGGCCGCGCCTCATAGAGCGTGTACTCGACCGGTGCGCCTTCCGCGCGCGCCTTTTCCAATTCATAAGCGGCTGCCAGCCCTGCTATGCCGCCCCCGATAATCGCAATCCGCATTCTTTGACCCTATTCCATATTTACAGCATCTGCCGTTTTGCGCGAGTGCAAAGAAAGGCGAACCGCTCTCTAGCTCCGGCGGGCAGGGGAACAAATGCAGGCGCCGGAATGCAGGAGTTTGCCTGGAGGATTATGTTGAACCTCACGCGCTGTCCTCCGCGGACCATGGCAATGCAGAGCGCGCGAAGCTTAAAGCCTGACCAGCGTCCCCGGTGCAACCGGATGGCTGAAGGCTTCGGCCTTTTGCTCCAGTTCCGGGTCCCAGTTCTTGGGCTGGTAGATGCAGCAGGGTTCCTGGGCCAGCGGATTGCCGGTGACGGCGTAGGCGCGGGCGCGCGAGCCGCCGCAGATCTCCTTGAACTCGCAGGCGCCGCACTTGCCTTCAAGGCGGCTGGTGTCGCGCAGGGCCTTGAAGATGGGCGAGTTGCGATAGATATCCGCCAGCGGCGTTTCGCGGATGTTGCCGGCGTGGATGGGCAGAAAGCCGCTCGGATAAACATTGCCGACGTGGGAGATGAACATGAAACCCTTGCCGTCGTTGACGCGCCGCGTTGCCCAGGCCCTGGTGCGCGTGGCGGCGTCGGCCGTGGGCGTTCCGGGTTCATATGCAACGCTATGCGGATGGCCGTGGCCAGTTCCGTGGCCGTGCCCCATCTTCCGCTCCTCCAGATTGTGCTGCAGCAGATAGCGGCGGTAGTGCATGGCTTCGGTGGTCTTGATCTGGAAGTTGGCGCGGCGCGAGAGTTCGTAGATCTTGCCGAAGACCTGTTCGAACTCTTCGCCGTTGAGCACGTCGTCCAACTGGCCGCGGCCCACAGGCACCAGGAAGAAGACGTTCCACATGACGATGGCAAGCTTCTCAAACAGATTGCAGAGCCCGTCGAGATCGTGCACGTTGTGGCGGCTGATTGTCGAGTGTACCTGGATGGGAATGCCGGCCTCGTTGGCCCACTCGATGGCCTGGATGGTGCGCGCCCATGCGCCGGGCAGGCCGCGGAAGGCGTCGTGAATCTCGGGGGTTGAGCCGTCGAGTGAGATGCCGAGCCGCACCAGGCCGGCCTCTTTCATCTTGAAGATGGCTTCACGCGTGAGCAGCGGCGTGGCGCTGGGAGTGATGGCAACATGCACGCCTTTATCGGCTGCGTAGCGGATCAACTCGAAGAGATCCTTGCGCTTCATGGGGTCTCCGCCGGTAAAAACGAAGATGGGAATATGCATCTGGGCGATCTGGTCGATGAGCGCTTTTCCTTCTGCGTTCGTCAACTCGTCAGGATGCGGAATGGGCTGCGCCGCGGCGCGGCAGTGCTTGCAGGCCAGGTCACAGGACTGCGTGATCTCCCAGATGGCGAGGAAAGGCGATTCGTCAAAGTCGATCCCGCCACGTGCGGGAATGTTGTGCATCGGCTGCATAAGACCTCCAGCAGAATCGCGGCGGGCCGGGCCCGGAAACGAACCAGCGCATCGAGCAGAACCGGAATTCCCGTGCTCTTGCTAAGGGTCTGCAAGGCGGCTTTTTCCTGGGGAAAAAGCCGCTCAGGAGGCGCGCCATTCGCTATAGCCATTCTGGTTCTGCTGTAGAGCCGAGGCCACGATTCCAATTCAGAAGAACAGTTTTGACGTGCCTTGGGCTGTGATTAAGATCACTTTTGAGTGCATTATTTGGCCCCGAGGCTTTGAGGCTCTGGACAAAATCGGGAAACGGGAACACAATTTTGTCACTTGCAGGCCAATCCGCGAACCCCGTTTCTAGAGTGGAAGGCCGAGAGCGTCGAGCAGGGCTGGCGGATCGAAAAAAGTGAGAAGGATCACCTATTGATGTGCGGCCAAACACCGCAAAGTGTGCAGCGATTCTGCGATCGTTTGAACGCTCTCGAAGGAGGTTCCCATGGCAACCACTTTGAAGCCAGGTTGGAGCAAACCCTCCACCATCCTCTTTGCATCTGAGATACCAACCAACGAAAAGGCCTTCGCTTTTGCGCTCGCACAGGCCAGGGAATTCGCTTCCGATCTCATCCTCTTTCACGCCTATGACACCTTGGTGGTGGCCGCCTCAGAGATCTCAGGCATCTCCTACTACGACTGTGCTGCGGCGGCGCGGAGCGAGAAACAGCATCTCGAGCCTTTCGCGCAGCGCGTTCGCGAAGCGGGCCTTACCTGCGAGGTTGTGGTGCGGCCGGGGCTGCCTGCCGACGAAATTCTGGCCTACACGCGCGAACGCGAGATCGACCGGATTGTGATGGGCACGCACTCTCCGGGCCCGATCGGCAAGCTGCTGGTGGGTTCGGTGGCAGAGGCGGTATTGCGCACGGCCGCCTTGCCGGTTTACATCGTCGGTCCCGAGGTAGTCGATGGAAGCTACCGCAACTTTGCCACGCGCACCATTCTCTGTGCGGCCAGCCTGCATGAGACCTGTACTGTGGTAGCCGCGTTTGCCGCGGAGCTGGCCGCGCAGCACGGTGCAAGGCTGATTCTGCAGCATGTGATCCGGCCCCAGGATCGCGCGGAGCTCTTGGCTGGCTGCACGCTGGACGAGGTGGAAGCGGGCATACTCGCGCTGGTTCCCGGCAAGTTGCAGAACCAGGTTGCGATCCAGACCATCGTAGTTCCCGGCGACCCGACTGAAGAGTTGCTGTACCAGAGCAATGTGCAGCAGGCCGACCTGATTGTGCTCGGCGCGCAGGGCGCTTCGGCCTTTGCCGCCATCACCCGGCACGGCGTCGTCTACAAGGTGCTGGCGCACGCGCACTGCCCGGTCATCACGCTGTCGCCGGTGGTTTTGGCCGAGTGCGGTGCGAAGTCGGAGAAGCTGCGTCCGGCTGAACCCAATATTGCCGGCGTGTTTTAAGACCAAGAGTCTCGCGCAACCTCTTGAACGGCAATCACCTGAAGGGATTGCTGCGTCCTGATCGTCAGATGTTAAATTTTCGCTGCAGGAGAAGCGCGGTAGAAGCCTGACTTGGCGATGCGGTATACTTGGCGCACAGGGCGGCAGGTTCATGTGCTGCTCAGCGAGGTGTGTCTTCCACAGGAACTCCGGCAACGCGACGCCTGATGTTCCATCATCGCCGACGACGCGGTGGCGTGCGGTGGTTCGCGTTCTCCGAAGTCCCATGGATGCTGTGAGTTGCGCCATCCTTCCCTCCTCCTGCGCTCTTTGCGGCTCTCCTCTGCCGCGGCTTTCTCCAGTGCCAATTTGCGATGTTTGCTGGACGGAATTTCCCGTTCCGAGCGGGCCTGTGTGCGCGCGCTGTGGTGACGCGCTGAGCGCGCCGGCCGGGCACTCTGTTTCGCCGCTATGCCGTATTTGCCGTTTGGCGCCGCCGCCGTTTGCGCAGGCCGTCGCTTATGGTGCTTACCAGGGCCGCATGAAGGAGGCCATTCACGCGCTCAAGTACGACCGCCTGCATCCGGTTGCGCGCGGGCTGGGCAGGTTGTTGGCCGAGACGATTGCGAAACTGGACGGTCAGGCTCCAGCCGAGATGCTGGTGATTCCAATTCCGTTGCACCGGGCGAAGTATGCGCAGCGCGGCTTCAATCAGGCGCGGTCGCTGGCCCGTGAGGCGCTGGGCTTTCTCGGCAAGAGCCACCCCGAGTGGCGGCTTACACTGGCGGCAAGCACGCTGATACGTTTGCGTGCCACCGAGAGCCAGGCCGGGCTCACGCCACGTCAGCGGCGGCTCAACCTGCGCGGCGCATTTTCGGTCTCTGACCCGTCCAAGGTGAAAATGCAGCACGTATTGCTTGTTGATGACATTTTGACCACCGGTGCTACAGCGCGCGCCGCGGCGCAAGCGCTGCGCAACGCCGGGGCCGCTTCGATCTGGGTAGCGACACTGGCCAGAGCGCAGCGAGTCAATGAATTTGGGCGCCGGTTCGCCTTTCAGGACGCGGAGGACAATGAAGAGTTTGCCGGCACGGCGCCGGACGCGGAGACACACACATCTGGATTGGGTACGGAATCATCGTTCTTGCGGAAACTGCCATCTTTTTGACGAGGGGAAAAGAGATGTCGTTGGGAAAAGCCATGATTCATGCACGCAAGCAAAAGGCGATTGCAAAGGCGGTGGTGACGGCCGCCGACCACGGGACCATGCACCACGCACACATCCTGCAGATGCCGGTCCTGGTTTTGAACGCCTCGTATGAGCCAATCAATATTTGCGGCGCGCGGCGGGCGCTGGTGCTGGTGCTGAAGGGCATTGCGCGCACCGAGGAGGAGCACGGCCTGACGCTGCACGCGCAGCGCGCCATCATCGCCATGCCCTCGGTCATCCGCCTGCTCGAGTACCGCCGCATCCCCCACCAGACGCGCGCCCTCTCACGCAAAAATATTCTGCTGCTCGACCGCAATACCTGCCAATACTGCGGCGAGGCCTACCCGCCCAGCGAGCTTACGCTCGACCACGTGGTGCCTCGTTCGCGCGGAGGCAGCTCCACATGGGAAAACCTGGTCGCCTGCTGCCACGACTGCAACCGCCAAAAGGGCAACCGCCTGCTCAGCGAGATTGACGACATGATTCTGCTGCGCGAGCCGCGTCCCTTCTCGCTGCACACCAGCCGCCAGATTATGCGCATGTTGGGCCGCAGCGACGACCGCTGGCGGAAGTATCTGTTCTATTAGTGCTTCGTCAGACTGCTCAATCTGAGCAGATTGAAATTTACGCAAAGGAAGTGTGCGTCTGTAAGTCACTAACCTATAACGGTTTATTTAATTTATATGTTTGCGCCAGCCCCGCTCTCTCCTGCTCTGACGCCGTTTCTCTGTGGCAATCATCTAATAATAACGAAGAGGGATTCGCCACGGAAGGCGCGCGGCAGCCGTCTCGGAAGGAGCAAAGGTAATGCAGAATCACAAACTTCAACTCGCCGTTTTGGTGGCGGCCGGAGCGTTGCTCTCGGCCTCCCTGGCGCTCGCAAAGGAGCCGAATCAGGAAGGGCAGGGACGCGCGGTGGTTACCGTCATGTCCAAAAATGAGATTCCAGGCGGTATTCCGCAGGATGCCTTGCACCTGAAAATTGACGGCAAGGTTTCGACTGTGACCGGATGGACTGCGCTGCACAGTCCTGAAAGCCCGCTCCAGGTGGTGATTTTGATCGATGACGACGCCCGCTCAAGCCTCGGAGTGCAAATGAGCGACATTGCCAACTTCATCAAGGGGCTGCCGCCGAGCGCGGCGGTCGCCGTCGCGTATATGGAAAACGGCCGCGCCGCGTTGGCAGGTCCGCTGACCACAAATCATTCCGCCGCGATGAACGGGTTACATATGCCGTTGGGAGGGATGCCGGGCGTGAGCGCGAGCCCTTACTTCTGCCTCTCCGATCTGGCCAAGAATTGGCCGTCCAATGACACCCATGCCCGGCGCGAAGTGGTGATGGTAACGGACGGTGTGGATTACTACGAGATTCGGTACGATCCTGATGATCCGTATGTCGCGTCCGCCATCACGGATTCGATTCGCGCACATTTGATCGTCTATTCGATCTACTGGCGGAACCAGGGTTTTCTCGGCCGCACCGGCTACGCAGACTTTGATGGCCAGAACCTGCTGGCGCAGCTCACCCAGGCGACCGGCGGCAACAGCTACTGGCAGGGGTACGGCAATCCGGTCAGCCTCGAGCCGTACTTCACGGAAATTAGCCGGCGCTTCGACAACCAGTACGAACTGGACTTTATGGCTCCAATGGGCAGCAAGCCGCAAATGAAGACCCTCAAATTGAAGGTGAGCGCGAAGGTGCAGGTAGACGCGCCGCAGCAGGTGTACGTGCACGCCCGCGCGGAATAAGCAGAGGACGAGGGGAGCCGGATGCGGCAGGGAACGCAGATGCTGCCGCTGACACGCCGAAGACGATTTGGCTGCAAGTTCAGTGCCCGGCTCCTGCAGTCTGTTGTTAACTTTCCCACCCGCGCGAAAGTTAATAACAGACTCTAGCCTGCGCTGAAGCATGCAATCTCGAATCCCCTGCACCCTCAGGCTGCTTATGCGAATCTAGATATAAGTACACACGGATTGAAGAACGCCGGGTGCATCGTTTGCGCACTGCAAACGGTGCACGACCATGCCATACCTCCACGGCCAAAGCACAAAAAAGAACCCAGAAGAAACTTGAGGAGACCGCTGTTGTCCGCGATCGATGCCACATTGCCCGCTCCACCTGCCAGTCCCGCTGTTGTGGGCGGGCGCGGTGGAGTGGGCGCCGATATGACACCGCCGCAGATAGAGAATCCCGGCTTGGCGGCGCACATGCACTGGAAGCCGAGGGTGAACCCATGGCTGATCGCGATGACAGTAGCGCTGGCGGCGTTTATGGAGGTGCTGGACACCTCGATCGCTAACGTGGCCTTGCCGCATATTGGCGGCACTTTGGGCGCAAGCACCGATGAGGCCACGTGGGTGCTTACGAGCTACCTGGTCGCGAATGCCATCGTGCTGCCCTTGGGCGGCTGGGCGTCTTCCCTCATGGGCCGCCGCAACTTTTTCGTTTTTTGTATTACCTCCTTTACCATTGCCAGCTTTCTCTGCGGCGCCGCGCCTTCGTTGTCCATCCTCCTGCTCTGTCGCGTGCTTCAAGGAGCAGGCGGAGGCGGCATGCAGACCATGGCGCAGGCCATCATGGCCGATTCGTTTGAGCCGCACAAACGCGGACAGGCCTTCGCGGTCTACGGTCTGGTGGCCATGCTTGCCCCCTCCATCGGCCCCACGGTTGGCGGCTGGATCACTGATAACTTTTCCTGGCGCTGGATTTTCTTCATCAACATTCCCGTCGGCATTGTCGCCTTTATCCTCGTTACGCGCCTCGTCGAAGATCCGCCGTGGATCAAGGCCGATCCCTCGCGCCTGCGCAATATGGATTACGTCGGTCTTGCCTTTCTCGTCATGGCCGTGGGCGGCCTGCAGATCATGCTCGACAAAGGCGAGGAGAACGACTGGTTCTCCTCATCCTTTATCTGCTTCTTCGGTGTCCTTTTCATTGTCGGCATCGTCAGCCTCGTCGCGTGGGAGTGGCGGCAAAAGGAGCCGTTGATCAACCTGCGCCTCTTCCGCTACAAGAACTTCGCTATCTGCTGCTTCCTGATGTTGCTCGTAGGCGGCGTGCTGAGTGCCAACACCGTGCTGCAACCGCAATTCACGCAGCAGTTGTTGGGCTACAACGCAACCACCGCAGGCCTCGCCCTCACCGCCGGCGGGATCACGCTGGTGTTCATGATGCCTCTGGCCGGCTTTGTCACCGGAAAGATTGCTGCGCGCTGGCTCGCCGCCTTCGGATTCACAATAATGGTGATTACCTTCCGCTACGCAGCCGCCGTCACCAACCTGCAGATGAGCTTTGCCGAGGCCTCGTGGCTGCGCGTGGTGCAAATGCTCCCGTTGCCGTTTTGCTTTATCTCACTCACCACCGCTACCTACGTGGGAATGCCCAAGGAGCAGAGCAATCAGGTGGCGGGGCTGATCAACTTCGTCCGCAACATCGGCGGCAGCATCCTCATCGCCGTCACCAACGCCCAGGTGACCACGCGGACTTTGTGGCACGAGCAGCACCTGCAACAGGCCATGCAGCCGGGCTCCATAGCCTTTGAACAGCACCGGCAGGCGCTTGCGTCGTTCTTCAGCAGCGGAGCCGGCGGGCCGAACGGCGGCGGCATGGCTTTGGCCCAGATTTATAGCCAGTTGAACAATCAGGCTCTGATGCAGGGCTACCAGGATGTGTACATGCAGCTCTCATGGGCGTCGGTTGTATTAATTCTGCTGGCCTTT